>JALNXR010000093.1 GCA_023230265.1 Bacteroidales bacterium
CCTCCAGTTGTTTTTTCCGGGCATTGTGTTCACTCACAGTCTGCCCGGATATTCCGGAAAAGAATAACAGAGAGATTGCTACTAACAAGAGGATTCTCTTCATTTTTTAACAGCATTCAATTTTACGGCGGCCCTGGCGGCAATTCCCAGGGAGGGATCTGCAGCATCTGCCTGGTTCCAGTATATTGTTGCAAGCTCATACTCTTTAAGCGAGTAGAGTATCTCAGCATAGTGATCCAGGATTGTGGCATTACCATCTCCCCCGTATATTATACATTTTTTGAGAATATTTTTAGCCTCCTGATCCCTGCCCAAAAGATGGAGAATCCACCCGTAGGTGTCCAGGTATGTAGTATTATCAGGTTCTGCGTCTATTGTTATTTTGCTCATTTCAAGAGCCTTCTTGAGTTTTCTCCCCTCCTCGCTCAAATAATATGCATAGTTGTTCAGTGCAGGAAGATGCTTAGGCTCAGCTTTTAATGTTTTCCTGTAATAGCTGTAAGCCTCTCTTTTATTACCAAGCTGGTAACTTAGATCTCCCAACAGGGAAAGAGAACGGACGGTTGTGACACTGTCTCCTTTTGCCAGCCCCAGCAAATGCTTAAAAACATCTACAGACTCTTTTGTCTTGCCGGATTGCGCATAAGCTATACCCAGAAGCTCGGTGAACTCCTTGCTGTTACGGTCTATCTCCAAAGCTTTTAAGGCCCCGGTAGCCAGAGAGTCCCACTGACTCATGTAATAGAGAATGGTAAGATACTCCTTGTGAGCATCTGCCGACGAGGGGTAGAACCTTAGATTCTTCCTGAGGATATCAGCCCCTGTTTCCATATCTCCACTCTGAACTTTAAACATTGCATAAGGATATGCAACACTACTGTCTGAGGGGTGGGCATTGTACATAAAATCCATTATTGTGTCTATCTGGGGGAAAAATGTCTCAACAAACCGTTGACTCGAAAGTATCTGCTTCATATAGTCAGATTTCATAAGAGGGTTAACAGACTTGTCTGCCAAAAAAATTTTCATATTCCCGAAATAGTTGTCAAAATCTCCCCTTATCCTGAAGATCTCGGCCTGTCCGAATATTGCAGGAGTAAAGGAGGGATCCTGAGAGAGAGCCCTTACATAATATTCCATTGCCAAAGTATCATTCTGCCTTGCAGAATAATAGTCTCCAAGTATAGTTGCTGTCCTTGGGGTTCCCCACTCTCTGTCGAACTCTTTGAGAAAATTAAAGGCATCTTCATGTCTGTTTTCGAAAATCAAAAGATTGTATCTGGTGAGACCTGAGGCTTCGCTCTTTCCTAAATACTTCTCAATATCATCTACAATCTCCCTTGCCCTGTCAATCTTTTTTGACTGGGCATAGATCTCAATCAGAGGCTCATACAACTCGGTTTTCTGAGGATAACTCTTTCTGAGAGTCTCAAATTCGGCTACAGCGAGATCTCTCTCTCCCGAAGCCAGCAATATCCGGGCAAGTTGGCTCCTGTACCAGAAATTTGAACTGTCAAGCTGAAGTGCTCTCTTTATAAGTCTCGCTGCATCTGCAAATTCTCCGCGAAAAAAGTGTATATTCGCACTGTAATAGCAGAGTGCATCATTTGTGGAATCCTCCCTGATAAGCTGAGAGAAGATTTTTTGAGCATTATCATAATTTCCCGCATTATACTCGGTCACTCCTTTCAGAAATGTGTACCGGTCATCCTGTTCCTGGGACCCGGCAAAGTTCTTAAGGGGGAGAAAGAGGAGAAGAGAGGTCATTATTAGAACAAGCGGACGGATAACAGGGGGAATTATTTTGAATATATGCATTTGGTACAGATTTTTGTATGTTGCAAAGGTAATCCTTTTATAAAATTTTTGTTTGCTGTGCAACGAAATATTGCTATTTTGCATCTTATAATTGCAAGTGAATGAACACCACTTCCAGGGAGATTTTTAACGAGGCGGAGCTGTTGGAATCCTGTGTAAAACAGGATAGAAGAGCACAGAAAACACTCTATGAGTTTTATGCACCCCGGATGCTCACACTCTGTATCAGATACATAGGGGACAGAGAGCGGGCAAGGGATATTCTCCACGATGGGTTCATCACTGTTTTTGAAAAAATTGGAAGTTACAACGGTTCAGGTTCCTTTGAGGGGTGGATGAGAAGGATATTTGTGAATACGGCTCTTATGGCTTTAAGAAAGGGAGATATTCTCAAATATTCAGAGGAGCTGGTCACAGCAGAGAGAGAAATAACCGGGGAGCAGTCGGTTCTGGAAAACATCAATTCCAGAGAGCTACTCAGGTTAATCTCTTCTATGCCAGCGGGTTTCAGGGCTGTCTTTAACATGTATGCAATTGAAGGTTATTCTCACCAGGAGATTGCAAAGCAGATGAAGATTAGCGAAGGGAGCTCAAGGTCTCAGCTGAGCAGGGCAAGAGCCTGGTTGCAGGAGAGACTTACAGGAAAATAATTTTATGTTGAACAATACAGAATTTGACAGAAAGATCAGGGAGATGATGGAGAGTTATCAGGAGTTGCCTCCCGATGGCTCCTGGGAAAGGATTTTATCTTCTCTTGACCGCAAAAGAGGCCGTGTAGTCTATATGCGCAGGTCTCTCTATGCAGTTGCCGCCGTGGCTGCATCAATTCTGCTGATCCTCTTCATAGGAAATCCTCTTCCCTC
Source organism: Bacteroidales bacterium (assembly GCA_023230265.1). Taxonomy (GTDB): domain Bacteria; phylum Bacteroidota; class Bacteroidia; order Bacteroidales; family UBA932; genus Bact-08. The sequence goes on from JALNXR010000093.1 coordinate 2,682, forward strand.
CTCCCGGACAACAGTTGATTTTCCTTCCGGACGGTTATCTGCAGATCTGATAAAACCGGGTATTGAGCAAAAGATAGAGCAAAAGGTTGAAATAAAGGATATAAAAAAGATAACCATTGTATCAGGGAGGCAGAAAAGTCCTTTGAGAGTAGCTGACAGAACAGTGGTAGCAGATGCTGTTTCTGATAAGTCTGAGAAAAAAGAGATATCTGTCACAGAAGAGAACACCCCGATAGCACACAGGGAAATTTCCGTATCAAATCATGAGATTTCAGAACCAAAGAAAGAGGTTGCTGAACCCCGGAAGAACGTTTCACAAAGAGTTACGGTTAAGGAAGAGGTAAAGAGAGAGAGTAGCCGCAGGATTCTCGGAATGATGGAGGAGGGGATGGAGAGAGTCAGAGATTTCTTTGGAGGCAGAAATATCACCTACGCTTTGTCAACAAACTATACTCCTTCTGTTTACAGTAAATCGGTCAACCTTCTGTCGGTCTCTCTGGGTTACCAGAACGATCTGGTTCCCGCCTCCATAAAAGAGTATGTACAAAGCCAGTCCAGCACCGATTCCAGATATTCCATGCCCCTCACTTTTGGAATTCAGGGACAGATGGAGCTCAGTGACAAGATCTCATTGGGTACCGGTGTAAACTACTCTCTGCTGGTCTCCAATTACGAAGAGATTACCCCTACCAGCCGTCTGGATGTTCAGCAGTCACTTCATTATATAGGTATCCCCCTGAACATATATTTTAATATTTTTGAAAATCAGGAGGTTAAGCTTTATGTTACAGGAGGTGCTACTCTCGAGAAGGGTCTGACTGCCAGTTACAGAATTATTGAGAAAGGTGTAAAAAGACATGAAGCAAACAAAGTCCCGGGACTTCAGTTTTCAATGGGAGCAGGTCTTGGGGCTGAGCTTAAACTTAGTAATGATCTGGGACTCTACTTTGACCCCTCCCTGGCTTACTTTTTCAGGGGTAAACAGCCTGAGAGTATCAGGACTGCCCAACCGTTACAGTATAAGTTTGAACTGGGTATGAGATTCAACCTCTGATGTCTCTTGCAATTGTTATACTTAACTGGAACGGCAAACATTTTCTCGAAAAATTCCTGCCGCTTCTTGAAAAAAGGTCACGGCTTCCGGGGACCTTTATAGTTATTGCAGATAACGGATCAAAAGATGATTCCTGTAGTTATGTAAAGGAGAACCACCCGGATGTCAGGTTAATTGAAATGGGTGACAACTACGGTTTTACTGGAGGTTATAACCTTGCACTAAGCCTTGTGGAAGCCGATTATTACCTGCTGCTCAACTCAGACGTGGAGGTTACCCGCGGATGGCTGGATCCTCTGGTAAAGGCAATGCACTCAAACCCCGGGATGGGCATCTGTATGCCAAAGATAAAATCTGCCTACGACACAAACAGTTTCGAATACGCCGGTGCTTCGGGAGGTTTTATTGATACACTTGGTTATCCATTCTGCAGGGGCAGGATTTTGAGTTGTCTGGAGAGGGATGAAGGTCAGTATGACCAACAGATGGAGATTTTCTGGGCATCAGGGGCCGCTATGATGATAAGATCCTCCCTGTTTTGGGAATTAGGAGGCTTTGATGACCGTTTTTTTGCTCACATGGAGGAGATTGACCTTTGCTGGAGGGCTAAACAGAGAGGATGGCAGGTATGGGTTGTACCGGAATCTGCAGTATATCATGTGGGGGGAGGCACACTGCCCAACAACTCACCCTCAAAACTCTATCTCAACTATCGCAATAACCTGTTCATGCTCTACAAAAATTTACCGGAACGGAGTCTTTATCTGACATTTATAGCGAGATTTTTTATGGATTCGGCAGCAGCCGTTCTGTTTATTTTAACCCTGAGATTTTCGTATTTTTGGGCGGTAATCAGGGCTTATGCTGATTTTCTGAATAAGAAACCCGGAATTGAGAGGGATAGCAATCTGGTAAACAAAAAACTCTCCGGAATATTCAGGGGCAGCATTGTCCTCTCCTTTTTCCTCAGGTGGGGAAGGCTGAGATTCTTTGATGTAGGGGCAGATATCACCTGAGCAGATCGATAACCCTTTCCAGCCTTGTACCTCTTGAGCCTTTTATCAATATTGTTTTACCCGATACCGGATTTTTGGCAATATACTCTTTCAGCTCCAGGGAGTCCGTAAAGAATTTTGCAGAAGAAAATGCCGGATTACCTGCAGCTGCAGCACGGAACTGACTACCTACAAACAACATAATATCAGATTTCATCCCCGATATATATTTTAAAACAGCTCTGTGCTCATTTACTGACTCTTCTCCCAGTTCCAGCATATCCCCAAGGATAAGAGCACAGGAGTTTCTGCAAATTTTTCTGAAGTTTGACAGAGCAGCCATCATGCTAACGGGGTTAGCGTTATATGCATCTACAATCAACAGGTTCCTGTTGCCCCGGACCAGCATGGAGCGATTATTGGAGGGGATGTAGTTCCCGATAGCCTTTACTGCAGCTTCTCTATCCACATTAAAAAATTCACCGGCACAGAGTGCTGCTGCTACATTGTCTGCATTGTATTCGCCGATAAGGTGTGTGGAAACAGAGTATAGATCATTGTATCTGATTGTTAAAAAGGGGGTGTTCCCGGAAGGTTCAACGATAGTCATCCCTGAACAGAGTATTCCGTAGGGGATGGATTTAACAGGTTCCCTCTCTCTTATCATTTCACTCAGAATAGGATTGTCGGCATTGTAAAGTATTGTACCCCCGCTCTTTTTAAGATAATCATAGAGCTCTCCCTTGCTCTTTCTGACCCCATCCAATGTGCCGAATCCCTGAAGATGAGCTTTGCCGATATTTGTAATCAGTCCGCAATCAGGCTCAGTTACTGATACTAGTGCAGCAATCTCTCCCGGAGCACTTGCACCCATCTCTACCACTCCGATTTGTGTGGATGAGGACATACTTAGGAGTGTGAGGGGAACTCCTATGTGATTATTTAGATTTCCCTTTGTATATGTAACATTGTATCTGGCAGACAAAACTGCAGATATCAACTCTTTTGTTGTGGTTTTCCCGTTGGTTCCGGTAAGGGCAAGAAGAGGAATTCCAAGTTGTCTGCGGTGAAACCGGGCCAACTCCTGAAGAGTTTTCAGAGAATCCCGGCACTTGATGATTTTATCATTGTCAGGAAGGGAGGGGTCGTCTGCAACAGCAAATTGTGCCCCGTTTTCCAGTGCGGTCAGGACAAAAGAGTTACCATCGAAATTCTCACCTCTGAGTGCGAAGAAAATTGTTCCGGGTTCCAGTTCGCGACTGTCTGTACATACCCCTTTGCTCAGAAGGAATCGCCTGTACAAATTCTCAATGTCCATATAATCAAGTTTATCCATAAAATTAACCTTTACCGGTGGATCCAAAACCTCCCTCTCCTCTCTCTGTTTCCGAAAGTTTATCTGCCTCCCTCCAGCTTATTCTTTCATATCTGGCAATTACCATCTGAGCAATTCTCTCTCCGGGATTAAGAATAAAGGGCTGGGAAGATAGGTTCACAAGTATAACCTTTATCTCTCCACGATAATCAGAATCAATTGTTCCCGGTGTGTTCACAATGCTGATACCATGCTTTGCGGCAAGGCCACTTCTCGGCCTTACCTGGGCTTCATAACCGGATGGCAGTTCGATGAATATCCCGGTAGGTACCATGGCTCTCTCCAGAGGAGACAGTGTAACAGGTTCCGGGATTGCGGCCCTGAGATCAAGACCTGCAGAGTGTTCAGTTGCATATTGCGGAAGAGGATAGGGAGAGTTATTTACGATTTTGACTTCCATAGTGGTATTTTTTCAATTTTAAAATATATTGCGATATATATGAGAATCAACAGGGAGTGAATTGCATATTTCATTATCACACCTACAGGGGGAATAGCTTTGGAGAGGAAGAAGAGTGCAAGTCCGGCCCCAATAAAGCTTAAGATTCTGGTCCATCTGTATGGAATCGGATAAAACCTGTTCCCCAGCCAAAGGCTTAGCAGCAGCATAGCCAGGTAACTCGCAAGGTGCCCCCAGGCAGCCGCATGATAGGAATATCGTGGCATAAAGAGCAGGTTAACCGCCAGTGTGACTGTAAGCCCTGAGAGGGTGATAACTATTCCGTAGTTGGTCTTTCCGGATAACTTGTACCACATGGAGATGTTGAAATTAAGTCCCAGAAGAAGATAGGCCATAAGCATAACCGGAACCACCCCTATACCTGCCCGGAAATCGGGTCCCACAACAATCTCTATTACATCGATAAAGAGCATTATCCCCAGAAAAATAAGCATACAGAATGCTGTAAAATGCTCAGTTACTTTAGCATACTCCTCCCTTTTGCTGTTTTGCTGTTCCTTCTCCCTGGAGAAAAAGAAGGGCTCTGCTGCATAGCGGAACATCTGGATAAAGAGCATCATGAATGTTGCCAGCTTGGCAACGGCAAAGAAGATGCCGAGATCAGATTTCCAGTCTCTTCCTGCAGGTGTAAGATGCTCGAAAAGAAGCCTGTCTGCAAAATCATTGATTATACCGGGGAGCTGAGTTATCATAAGAGGAAGAGAATAGAGCATCATCTTCCTCCATAGTGATCTGTTGAAACGGATTTTGATTTTTGCGATTTCCGGGATGAAGAGAATTATCAGTACGATACAACTCATAAAAATCGCAAATATGATGTAGGTGAAATCGGGTTGCGGGGAGATAAATCTGCCCAGTAAACTGCCGGGATTATTTGCCAAAAGAAGAGGAGCCCCAAAGAAGAGAACGATGTTAAAGAGAGTCTCTGATATTATCTTTATGGTCTTAATCACCGCAAACTTAAGGGCACGGTGTTCATATCTAAGTTTTGCAAACAGTATGGAGGTGAAGCAGTCAGAGGCCAGTATCACACCAACATACACAATAATTTTAGAGTGGCCTGGGTATCCCAGGGCTGATGAAATGCTTCCGGAGAAGAGGGAGAGAATTCCAAAGAAAAGCAGTGATATTGAGCCTACAGTGATAAGTGCATTG
>JALNXR010000307.1 GCA_023230265.1 Bacteroidales bacterium
CTCTGAGAGGAGTGTTATTCTCATCATATTCAATTGTAAATTGTGATTTTGCATCGGGTCTGAGATAGGGCATAAGCCTTGTCTCCTTTCTTATTTTTGAGAGTTCCAGCAGAGCAATGTGGGCCAGGGTTAGAGGAAGAGGCATGAACTCTTCTGTATCTGTGCATGCGTAACCGAACATCATTCCCTGATCCCCTGCTCCCTGCAGATCCAGCTTGTCAGAGGGGATATCAGCCTGTTTGGAGGAAGAGCCGCCCTCTTTGGAAGAGGGAGCCTCCTGTTGGGTAGAGATAGCCTCCTTAGAGAGAGCCTCCTTATCCACTCCGCGGTTTATGTCATCTGACTGTTCATGAATGGCTGATAGAATGCCACAGGAATTTCCGTCAAACATGTAATCAGCTTTTGTGTAGCCGATCCGGTTAATTACCTTTCTGGCCACCTGCTGTATATCGACGTAGGCCTTTGAACGGACCTCGCCACTTATCACTGCAAGTCCTGTTGTAACAAGAGTTTCGCAAGCTACCTTTGAGTCACGGTCCTGACGCAGAAACTCATCCAGAATGGCATCGGATATCTGGTCGGCAATCTTGTCGGGATGTCCTTCTGACACCGATTCGGAAGTAAAAAGATACGACATTTTGTAATAATTTAATAATTAAACATAATCGTGGCGATTGTGTTCAATGATTGCAACGGAAAAAAAGGAAAATATGAAGATGAGGATTCATTTTAGCATTTTTTCGTGTGGTTGCAAGCAGGCAAATCTTTCCACATTTTTATAACGATGCAAAAGTATAAAAAATTTTAAGATATTGTTAAATTGTTGATAAATAAATTAACTTGTTTTTAAGATATGTAAGCTTTTTTGTACTTTTGGACAGAAAATCTAACACTTTATCTAAATATTTATGAAACAATTAATTAAGAAATTTGCCCTAACAACTTTGAGTCTGTTTGTGGCCTTTGTGGCTATTGCCCAGGTTACAACCTCATCTATGAGCGGACGAATTACCGAAACAAACGGAACCCCGATCCCGGGTGTTGCCGTAATTGCAGTACATGCTCCTTCTGGCACCCAATATCATGCAATTACAGACAACTCCGGTAACTATCGCATTCTTAATATGCGTGTGGGTGGCCCCTATGTTGTTGAAGTGAAGTCCATGGGATATGCTGCAGCTAAAACCGGTAATCTTACTCTCCGTCTGGGCGAGAACTTTGTCTATAATGCCCAGCTTACAGAAGAGTCTTTAAGCCTGAGCGAAGTTGTGATTTCGGCAGGTGTAGTTAATCCCATACTTAACCGTGACAGGACAGGTGCTTCAATGAACATCAGCACAAGAGAGATCGCCTCTCTGCCCTCAATCAGCAGAAGTTTAACAGATTTTACAAAACTCACTCCTCAGGCTAACGGAAACTCATTTGCCGGAAGGGACGGCCGTTACAATACCGTTACAATTGACGGTGCGGCATTCAATAATAATTTCGGTCTTTCCAGCAGTGCTCTTCCGGGAGGAACGGCACAGCCAATTGCTCTGGATGCAATTGCAGAAGTTTCTGTTAATATAGCTCCTTATGATGTTCGTCAGTCACAGTTTACAGGCGCATCTATCAATGCGGTAACAAAGAGTGGTGACAACACCTTAAAAGCTTCTGCATACTCTTATATCAGGTCCAAATCCTTTACCGGAAGCAAAGTGGGAGATCTGGTAATTGAAGATGCAAATGAGAGAAGCAGTCTAAGCCTTGGTTTAACCCTCGGCGGCCCCATTATTAAGAACAAACTCTTCTTCTTTGTAAGTGCCGAGTTTGAAGATGAACAGTCACCCAGTAACAGCTACGAACCCAGCACCACCGGCGAAAGCGACAAAGCCAGAATGATTTCCCGCACCACTGTTGCCGATCTTGAACGTGCAAAACAACACCTGTTGGATACTTACGGATATGATCCGGGTGAATATCAGAACTTTAGCGCATTCCCGTCACAGAACTACAAACTGCTGGCCCGTATAGACTGGAACATAGCTGATAACCATAAATTTGCCTTCAGGTATAACCGTCTGAAAAATTCAAGTAAAAACCTCACCAATGCAACCAGTGGTCCTCCTTCCCCTGTATCCAGGCCCAATGCTGGCAGGGTATCAGATTATGCAATCGCTTTCTCTAACTCCTTCTATTATCAGGATAACACTATTAATGCCTTTGCAGCTGAGTTGAACAGTACATTCGGGCCCAAATTATCCAACAAGCTGCTGGTATCATACACTGCCACAACAGACCCCAAAAGGAGAAGCGACAGCGAATATTTCCCCTTTGTGGATATATACAAAGATGGCAGCCCTTATATGTCCTTTGGTTATGAGCTCTTTACCTATGGGAACGAGGTGAACAACAACACCTTCTCAGTCATTGACAACCTCTCGGTAGCTCTTGACAAACACACTCTTACTGCAGGGCTTGCCTACGACAACATATATGTAAGGAATAACTACATAAGGGAGGGGACGAGCTACTACAGATATGCATCGCTGGATGACTTTATAAACAACAATGCAAAACCTACAGCTTTTGGTATCACTTACAGTTATGACGGGAATATGCCAAAAGGTGTAGAACTGAGCTTTGGAATTTTAAGTGCATATGTACAGGATGAGTGGCAGGCAACAAAAGACCTCAAAGTTACCTATGGCGTCAGGGCTGAACTTCCATTGTACCACAACAAATTAATTGACAATCCTGCTATCTCCGAAATGGATTTCAATGGTTACAGGATAGATGTAGGCAGCTGGCCTGACAGTAAAATACAGGTTAACCCCAGAGTTGGATTCAACTGGGACGTTATAGGTGACAGAAGCATTCAGGTAAGGGGAGGTACAGGGCTCTTTACCGGAAACCTTCCTTTTGTATGGTTTACCAATCAGCCCAACGGGTCCGGTACTATACAGAGCCCCGAGATTGGTATCGTAGCCAGCG
>JALNXR010000183.1 GCA_023230265.1 Bacteroidales bacterium
GACTGCCTGCTGACTTCAGATTCAATCCGGACTTTAACGATCAGGTTTCAAAGTATCCCAACCTCTTCCCGAAAACCGTAGGCAGACTGCCTAACAACGCTAATGTTGCAGAGGTGTCTAAGGATTTCAAGATGCCCAGGATCTGGAGATCAAATCTTGCAACCGATATCGAACTCCCAGGGAATATGATACTTACACTGGAGGCAGTATACACAAAGGATCTCAAAACTGTTGTTCAGAGAAATATAAACCTGCCGGAGGCAGACAGAGTTTTTACCGGAGCAGACAACAGGGCCTACTGGTCAATCAAAAAGATTATAAGCACCCTTGGCACAGCTATGGTGTTGGAGAACTCCGACAAGGGATTCTCATCAGCCTTTACTGCACAGCTGACAAAGAACTTCTCCAACGGCCTTTCTGGTATGCTTGCCTACACCTACAATTACTCCAAAGATCTCTCTGCCAATCCCGGCTCAGCAGCTAACTCAGCATGGCAGAGTAATCTGGATGCCTTTAGCATAAATGATCCACAACTCAGCTACTCCAGCTTTGCAGTGCCTCACAGAGTTGTGGGCTCTCTCAGCTACAGGGTTGAATATTTCAGGAACTTTGCAACCACATTCTCTCTCTACTATAACGGAGCCTCTCAGGGTCGTTCATCTGTTGCTTACTACAACGATATGACAGGAGACGGTGTCTCAGGAGACCTGATTTATGTTCCAAAGAGTAAAAATGAGATCACATTTGTGGATGTTCTAAGTGGCGGACAGGTCGTAATGACCGCAGCCGAGCAGCAAGACAAATTCTGGGAATATGTGAACAACGATCCTTACCTCAAGACCCGCAAGGGTGAATATGCTGAGAGATACGGCTATGTTAACCCATGGAAGAACCGTTGGGATGCTAAAATACTTCAGGATATCTTCTCGGATTTTGGAACAGACCGCCGCTATACACTTCAGCTCAGCCTTGACATTGTAAACGCAGGTAACCTGCTCAGCAAGAACTGGGGCCTTTATACCCGTTCAGGTCTATCTAACCAGTACGGTGTTATTATGCCTCTCACCTATAAAGGTGTTAACAACGGAGGAGCACCAACATTCGCACTCAATGCCTCCGACCTGGCTAATTTTGATGCAAAAAATCAGCAGATCAACCAGCTTACAACAAGCAGCACCTGGGGAATGTTACTGGGAATCCGTCTATCATTCTAGAACAAAAACATTGAATACCAAAAGAGGAGGCTGCCTATTTTTAGGTGGCCTCTGTTTTTAATATAACAGGCAATCATAGAAATGAAAGCTCACCAACGGCCCTGCTGTTTTTTTTAACGCTTTTTTATTTGATTTTTTCAGGGCTTCCGGAACTCCTCCCTATGGTCGTCGGACATCCTCAGCCTTTTTCTGAAAAACTCTTCAGAAAATAAGCTAAAAAACAGATGTGCCTATAGCTGAGCTTTTTTCCATAAGGTCTGTTTGAAACCACAATAAAAACAGATGCTTTCCTACTGAATATCAGTAAGAAAGCCTTTGGGTTATAAAGGGTTTTCACTATCTTTATGTCGCGAAACGAACAAAGACGTAAATCCAAAATCATGGCACAGATAGTTTTTAAAAGAGGATTTACAGCATCAGAATCTTATTCTTCCTCCGTTAGTGGAAGAAAAATGCGACATACAAAAGTTTCCACTATAATTTGAAAATGTCACATGTAAAAGTTTTCCACGTCAATGGTTCTGGGTCTTAGTCTAAAATGCTACATGCTAAAGTTCCCCACATCAAGAGTTAAGCGTTTCAGCCTAAAAGTGCTACATATAAGCAAATTTTACAACCTACTGTTGTTGAGCCGCATAGACAATTTTTCAAAAAGTATAGTTTTTTGAAAAATTTGTACAACACATATATTTAGCACTTTATAAAATTTGCTAACACCTAATTTTTTGGAAACATCAGAAAACGATGGATAGGTGCTACAACGATGGACATGTGCTACAATGGTAGACACTTGATACAACGATGTAGAAACATTACAAAAGCGGAGAAATAATTGGCAGATCCGCATTAAAAATCAGTGAAGACAGCTCCTGGTGGTTTTGCCGCTCTTCTGTCACTTATGTAATTTTTTATTACCTTTGCTAACATGATGTTGTTGTAAGATGAGAGCGGAGGCGAGAGGTGATACCGGTATGAGAGCAGAGAGAATAGCTGCTGATTATCTTGTCAATATGGGCCTGATTCTCCTCAAAAGAAACTTCAGGGCCGGACATCGGGAGCTGGACCTGATAATGATGAGTTCCGACGGGAAGAGGCTGCACATCGTAGAAGTAAAATCGCTGAATGAACCTGTATGCAGAGAACCATACGAAAGTGTAAACAAAAGAAAGAGAAGGTTTTTAATCTCAGCTGCTTCAGAATACTTGAGGGAGAACCGTTTAAATTGCGAGGTCCAGTTTGATGTTGTGTCAGTTACTTTCGGAGTCCGGGGAGAGACCATCCGATATATACCCGGAGCATTTTTGCCATAGTTGAAATTATTCAAAAGAGATCAAAGATGAACAAAAACCATTATTGTGTGATAATGGCCGGCGGAATAGGAAGCCGGTTCTGGCCTGTAAGCAGGAATTCAATGCCAAAGCAATTTCTGGACATACTCGGTCTGGGCAAGACCTTCCTCCAGCAAACCTTTGACAGATTTAAAACGGTTGTTCCGCCGGAAAACATACTGGTGGTAACATCCTCTATTTATAAGGATCTGGTTTTTAAACAGCTGCCGGAACTTTTACCCCAAAACCTGCTGCTTGAGCCTTACAGAAGAAACACCGCCCCATGTGTTGCCTATGCCACCTATAAGTTGTTAAAAACTAATCCGGAAGCCACAGTTGTGGTAACCCCCTCTGATCACATGATTTTTAAAGAGGATCTTTTCCGGGAGGATATTGCAAATGCACTTTCATATGCATCAGACAACAAGGTACTGATAACTTTGGGGATTCAGCCAACCAGGCCTGAGACAGCCTACGGATATATACAGGTAAACAAATCTGCACCTGTGGATTTAAACGGCAATATTGCCTATGAGGTCAAAACATTCACAGAAAAACCAAATGCAGAACTGGCCAAAGTCTTTATTGACAGTGGAGAGTTTCTGGAATTCCGGTATGTTCATCTGGAACCTCTCAACCATAAGCCAGGAGCTTGAAAAGCGTGACCCGGAGATTTCCCTGCTCTTTAAAGATGGAATAAAGTTGTACAATACTCCAAAAGAGCAGGAGTTCATAGATAAGGTCTATTCTGACTGCAAAAGCATCTCCATAGACTACGCAGTGATGGAAAAGACCGACAAAGCGGTAGTTTATCCGGTCTCTTTCGGGTGGTCAGACCTGGGAACCTGGGAGTCCCTCTATGCCCATGTGGAAAAAGAGAGTAAAGGCAATTATATCAAAGCAGAACTTGCAATGACTGGCAAGGTGGAAAACTCAATAGTGATATCCCAGGAAAAGAACAAGCTGGTTGTTTTGCAAGGACTTGAGAACTATATGGTAATCAACACAGACGATGTGCTGATGGTCTGTCCCAGAGATCCGTCGGTATTTAAAGAGATCATTACAGATCTCGCATTAAAAGATTTTAACAAGTATCAATAAATATATGATTCACAAACCGGAAAAGATAGAAGTACAATCAGAGATAGGGAAGCTGGAAGCTGTGCTGCTCCATTCACCCGGAGCAGAAGTGGAGAATATGACCCCCAGGAATGCTCAGAGAGCCCTCTACAGTGATATTCTCAACCTCTCAATTGCCCAACGGGAGTATGAACAGCTATCGGGAGTCCTCAACAAGGTTGCAAAGTGTTACCAGATAAAGGATCTTTTGGCCAGGCTTCTGGAAATACATGAAGAGAGGGAGGCCCTGATAGGTAAGATATGCGTAACGGAGAATGTTACAGATTATTTTGAATATCTGATGGAGATGTCATCAAAAGCCCTTGCCCAGGTACTTATAGAAGGGTTGCCTGCAAGGATCAACACCCTCACGGCATATCTCAAAGACGACTATTATGCACTTCTTCCACTTTACAATTTCTACTTTACAAGAGATGCTTCCGTCTCCATAGGCAACCGTTCGCTGATATGCAGAATGGCAAGTAAGGTGAGAATGAGGGAGTCACTTATAACCGAGGCAATCTTCAGGAATAAAAGCTTTTTTGAAAGTGAACTGATCAATGCACACGATTTTCAGCCCGGCAACTCCTCCGTCTTTATTGAGGGGGGGGATGTGCTGATTGCAAGGGAAGATATACTGGTAATAGGCAACGGAGCGCGTACCAGCAGCCAGGGAATTGACCTTCTTGTAAACAGGCTCTGCAGGTCAGCAGGTCAGGAGAAGAAACATATAATAGTGCAGCAGCTTCCCGACTCACCCGAGTCCTTTATTCACCTGGATATGGTCTTTACCTTCCTGGATGTGGACAAGGCTATGGTGTTCGAACCTCTGATCCTTGGAGAAAATCAGTATCAGACTGTACATATGATAATTGAGGGTGGCAGGGTGACCAAAATCAAATCCGTGAACAATATTCTTTCTGTGCTTAAACGGCTCGGGATGGAGCTTGAACCTATACTCTGCGGTGGCAGTGCCGACGAGTGGAACCAGGAGAGGGAGCAATGGCACAGCGGGGCAAACTTCTTTGCCTTTGCAC
>JALNXR010000094.1 GCA_023230265.1 Bacteroidales bacterium
ATCTGAGTTGCGCCGTCTTCTGATTGAGGAGGCAAAAAAGCAGGGCAAAGAGTATGGTTACTATTTCAAAAAGGTTACGGGCGGTTTTACCCAGATATCGAGCACTACAGTCAACTCTTTTAATGTAACCCCGTTGGAGGTTTATAAAGTATTTGTCGACGGCAGGAAGGATGAGCTGGTAAGAGGTGTGGATATTATCGGCACTCCTCTTTCCATGTTCTCAAACATTATATATGCAGGGGGAGACCCTGAAGTTTTCACAGGAACCTGCGGTGCGTCATCCGGTAATATTCCTGTCACGGCAATATCTCCTACCATTCTTGTTAACAAGGTAGAGTTGCAGAGAAAACCTCAGCCTTCAAACATTCCTCCCATTCTTCCCCGCTACTGATTTGTTTTATTGTAAATATTTTAACATGAGAAAAATATATTCCATAGTGCTCATTATGCTTTTTGGCACACTTTCTTTGCATAGCCAGAATAATGACAATCTTATTTTCCGTGCTATGCAGGATGAGCTTTTGAGAAACATGAAGGAACTTAAGTTACCGGAATCCCTTCCTCCTTTCTACATCTCCTATACGCTTTCTGAGACTCAGCTTACCACTGTTACGGCGACCAAAGGTTCTATCCTTACCTCTGTTTCCATACCCAAGGAGCGGGTTAATTCTGTCAATCTCTATATCGGTGATTATAACTTTTCCAGCGACTATTCTTACAGTGGCTTCGGGCTTATGTCATCTATGTTCGCCCCTTTGGACGACAACTATGAACAGCTTAGGAATGCCTTCTGGTCCAATTCGGACATTGCCTACAAGTTTGCTTCTGAGGTTTACAATTCCAAGAAGTCGAATCTTAAAAATGCCAATCTTAGCGATGAGGAAAAGGCTTTGCCGGATATGCAGAAACTGGAAACCCCTCCTGTCCTCATTGAGGAGCCTTCTCCCTTTGAATTCAGCCAGCTTAAATATGAAGATCTTGCTTCCTCTCTCTCAAAAGAATTCGCTGACGATCCTTCTCTTTATGACACAAAGGTTGAGCTGTACGGTATACAGAACACATATTATATAACCAGTTCCGAAGGTACAAAGATAAAGCAAGGAGTAAATATTCTATCCCTTACCCTTAGGGCCAAGGTCAGAATGGAGAGTGGCACTGTCTTCAACGATCAGTTCAATTATCTTACCTCTACCTTCAACGAACTCCCCTCCATGGAAGAGTTGGTGAAGCTGGTTCGTGATTTTTCCGGAAAGATGATTGCGCTTAAGAGTGCTGCTCCCGTTAAGGAGTATTACACAGGCCCTGTTTTGTTTGAAGAGAGTGCCGTCTCCACTATTTTTCTTAACAATCTTTTAAATACGGCAGGTTTATACTCCTACAGAAAACCTGTACCTGTTACATCCTCTGTTGCATGGGCGGAAGATGTCAGAGGTAAGTTAAACATTAAGCCTCTGGAAGAGAGGATGGGCAAGAAGGTTCTCGACAGCAGGATAAGCGTTACCAACCGTACCAATATGACAGATTATAACGGAGAGAAGCTTATCGGGGCATATTCCGTTGATGCGCAAGGTGTAAAACCGGCAGAAGAGATGAAATTAATTGAAAACGGCATTCTTAAATCGCTTATGAATAACAGGGTTCCCGGAAAAGTTATAAAGGAGTCCACCGGTAGTATGAAACTCGGGGTAAGACAGAGGTCAGTTGTTATGGGGGTGGCCCCTGGTACCCTGGTAATAGAAGCACCTGGAGGATCATCTCCCCGGGAGCTTAAAAGGGATCTTATCAATGCTGCAACAGAAGAGGGTCTTGATTACGCTTATATAGTGAGGAAGTTCTCGACAACAGGGGATCAGTATCTATACAGGGTATCGGTTGCAGATGGTACGGAGACTCTTGAGATCGGCGCTGAGATAAGCGGCATCCCTCTTCAGAAACTCAAGAGGGTGCTTGGAGTATCTAAGGAGCAGAGAGCGGAAAACACAATGATGGGCGGTGTCATCCCGATCTCAGTGGTATATCCGTCAGCATTGCTGCTTGAGGATGTGGAGATAAATGTCAAGAGGTTGAATACTCAGAAAAACTCACCACTGATACATTGAAAAATCACTGCTGATACATTCCAGATAAAATATTGACCGGAAAGAGAGACTGTCAGAGGGTAAATTTTGTTTATACAATATTGGTAATAAGCATTATCATGTCATCCTTTTTTTAAGGATCAACAATGCTTTTGTTATGATCCGGGGATAACTGCCGGTGTGTTTATTGTTGCAGTCAGGTTGATTTTTATTAATTTTATAAATTGAAAACAACCCAAACTAACCAATCAACTTAAACTAACCACAATAACCCAACTAACCACAATAAACAAAATTACCCCAAAATGAAAACAAAACATAAGTTGTCAATCAGCTCCGGCATGATTGGCAGTCCCTTATTATTTATCATTGCGACATTGATCGTTTATACAGTCACAGGCACCTCTCTTTTTGCACAAAACCGCAGTCTGGATGATTCTGTATATGACAAGTGGCGTAACATAGAAAAATGCACAGTGTCTCAGGACGGCAATGTGGTGCTGACTGAATACAAAAGTCATGCAGAGAAGGAGGTTCTGGTAATCAGAATTGACGATAAAGTCATTGAAAAAGAGATAACAGGAGGGAAGTCGGTAAAATTTTTCGGTAAAAATAACTCAGCTCATTTTTTTGTTAAAGATACGCTCTTTGTCCTGGATGGCAGAACCGGCGAGATTCAAAGATTCGGTCAGGCCAAAGAGGTAACTTCTGATAAGGGTTCAGATTTTATAGCCTGGTTTAGCAAGGAACAATTCTATGTATCATCCCTCATGCAAAAAGATTCATTGTCCGGAGTTAAGAAGAGTATCTTTGCCGGTCCTGAAAGATTTGCTTTGCTCTGCTCCCGGGATTCGGTCAATTACATACTCCTTATTGATCTAAGATCTAAGAAGCTTTTCGCCAGAGACACAATATATACCACAACAGATTATATCCCTGACATATCTGCTGACAGTAAAGGTGAAAACCTTCTGTTTTTCTCATCTGCTGACTCCTCTTTTTTGAGGGACACCGAGGTCCTGATGATCAATCTGAAAAATAAAAAACTGATTTACACGGGACTTGATAAGAGTAAGTTGCCGGAGGGTATGCTTTTTAATGTAAAAAAGGGAATTTCGTTTTCTGATGATGACAGCTTCTTTAAATTTGAAATATCCCCAAAAGAGGCTCTTACAAAGAGTGATAATGCTAAAAATAAAAAAGTGACTTCAAAAAGTGAAGCAGGTGAAAAACCTCCTTTTGAGTACGAGCTTTGGAGATGGAATGATACCATTCTTCCATCTCAGAAATATGTTAAACCGAATCGTTATGCCAATAATATAAAATCTCTGTACTATCCTGAAGAGCAGAAGTTTGTTCGTCTGTCACTTGGCAAAGGTGTTTTTCTGATGAGCGGAGACAAATCTCCATTTGCCTTTGAGCTTGATGATTCACCATTTTTGTATGAGGATATGTGGAGAGATCCGCTTCCTAAAAACTTCTATGCCATCAATGCAAAAACCGGTGAGACTGTTATGTTGTACGATCAGTTTATCGGTGCTTTTACAGTCTCCCCCCTGACACCCCATCTCTTTACTTATGAGCCGGATACGGAAAAATGGTTTGTTACAGATCTTAATACAATGCAAAAAAGGGATTTGTCAGGTAAACTCAAATACCCTGTAAAGAATCAGAGTTTTGACAAGCCTCAGCCTGCATCACCTTACGGCCAGGCCGGAATCTCCTCTGACAGGAAGTATTTTATTGTTTATGATGAATATGATGTATGGGCTTTGCCAATTTCCGGAGACGGGGAACCTGTGTGCATAACTTCCGGATATGGCAGAGAGAATAATATCAGGTTTAAAGTGTTGGATATTAGCGGAGAAAAGGGACGTCCCGGCGGTGTTGACCTGAGCTCCCCGATTATTCTACAATCGGTAAATCTTAATGATATGCATTCAGGATTCTATCGTGTTACCGTGGGGAACAGTTCTACTATAAGAAACCTTGCTTCAAAAGAGGGCAGTGAATCGAAAAGGAGACATATGATTAAAGTGGGTAAACCGGTAAAACTGCTCGAAGGACCATTTAAATATTCCTTTATTAAAAGCCTGGATAACAGATATCTGATAAAAAAGGAGAGTTTCAGTGAAGCTCCCGATTACTGGCTTACTGATACTGATTTTAAACCTATAAAAAGAATTACTTCCCTAAATGAGCAATTAGAAGGGTATAAAACAGGGAATTCAAGTGTGATAGAATGGAGAGATTCGAGCGGAACTTTGCAAAGAGGGGTGCTATATACTCCGGAAGGGTATGATCCGGCTAAAAAGTATCCGGTAATTGTTTATCTGTATGAGACGATGACTCAGGATACCTACACCTTTTACCCTCCCGAACCTACAACCTCCACTATAAACCCCCTGATGGCTGTCAGCCGGGGATATGTAATGTTTATGCCGGATATCAGGTATGAAATAGGATGGCCGGGAAGGAGCAGTTTAAGGATAACAGACAGCGGGACAAAACATCTGATCAATACAGGGATTGCCGATCCGGATAGAATCGGTATCCAGGGACATAGCTGGGGCGGTTATCAGGTGGGGTATATCATCACTCAGACAAATCTCTACAAATGTGCCTGCACCGAGACTGCAGTGACCAATATGACATCGGCTTACTCCGGCCTGAGAGCAGGTCCGGGAAAACCAAGAATGTTCATGTACGAATCAACTCAGAGCAGGATAGGAGGTACTCTTTGGGATAAGCAGGAGAATTATATCAGGAATTCCTCACTCTTTTATCTTGACAGAGTGGCAACTCCTTTACTTTCAAGACACAGTGATGGGGATGAAGCTGTGCCTTTTACCCAGGGACTTGAACTTTTCCTTGGTCTTAAAAGACTGGGTAAACAGGTATGGATGTTCAACTACAAGGGAGACGGCCACAACATAAAGAAAAGAGAGATTGCTGTTGACTGGACAAAGAGAATGGATCAGTTTTTTGACTACTATCTTCTGGGAGTTGAAAAACCTGAGTGGATGTAGGCCAGGGGTAATAATCTGTGTATTATCATTGTTTATGTGTATTATCTTTGTTTATGTAAAATAAAATACTTTTTTTTGTCATCTGTAACCAGCTTGAACATATGGATGATAATAATAATCCGGACAAAGAATGTTTAAGACTCCTTCGGGAAAAAGGGGATAAAAAAGCATTTTGTGAAATATACGAACGCTATTGGCATTCAATGTTCAATGCTGCTTACAAACGGCTAAAGGATAAGGGCCTGTCACAGGATATTGTTCAGAACATCTTTATTGACATATGGGCCAGACAAAAAAGTCTGGAGATTGAAAATCTGTCAGCATTTCTGCATACTGCAGTCCGTTTCCAGGTCTTCAAAATAGTTTCCAGATCAAAAGAGTCACCTGTATTTCTGGATTTAATACAGACAATCTCTTCATCTCCTTTTAGGGCTGATGGTAAAATAATAGAAAACGAACTACAGGCTCTCTTTGAAAAATTTCTTCTTTCCTTACCCGAAAGTAGACGGAAAATATTTGTAATGCATTATATGGAAGAGTTGTCCTCCCGTGAGATATCTGATAAAATGGGTATTTCCCAGAAGACAGTTCAAAACCAGATGAAGACCGCTGAGAATCAGCTTAGAAATATGCTTGCCCGTTTTCTTTCAGCGTTATTGACTCTGTAAAATTTACAGTTCATTTGGGATTTTTTGGGTTATCAGGTACTAATATATAAAACCCAATCCAATGAACATTCAGATTTTTCATAAGGAACATATCCGGATAATACGTCGTTATCTGGCGGGAGAAGCAACAGAGAAGGAAAAGGATTTTCTGGAATCCTATTATGACTATTTCGAGAAAGAACCGGATATTCTCGATGATCTGTCTCCTGCTGAGAAATCTACACTAAAGAACCAAATGCAACAATTCATACTTAACCGTATTGAAAAACCGGTCATTCCGGTTATACCTTTATGGAAGAGAGTGGGTAGGATTGCCGCTTTGGTAGTTTTGTTGTTGAGCATAGCTCTTTTAACCAGAAATTTTTTCTCTTCCGACCAATCAGAAAATGATAAGGATGTCATAAGGGAGATAACAGCAGAAGTAGGGACTCAGAAAAACATTTATCTGTCTGACGGAAGCAGTGTCCTGTTAAAAGAGGGCAGTTCAATAAAATATAAAAACATTTTCAGGGACTCCGTTCGCGAGGTTTATCTGACAGGCGAGGCTTTTTTTGAAGTTACACCTGACGATACAAAACCATTTATTGTGTATAGCGGAAAAATCAGAACATGGGTTTTGGGTACGGCATTTACAATAAAGGCATATCCCGGACAAGAGGAGATATTGGTCAGGGTTGTAAGAGGAAAGGTCAGAGTGGATGCTCCTTCAGAAGATGAACCTGAGATGCAAAAGGTCAAAGAAAGTATAATACTTATCCCTGATCAGGAGATATCATATAACATCACGACAGGCCAGTTCAAACACAATGATCTACAGATAAATCCGGCTCCTCAACAAAAACCGTCGGAATACACTATGGATAATCTGACAATGGCACAGGCCGCCAAAATAATAAGCGAGAGATTTAAAAAAGAGGTGATATTTGACAACCCCGCTCTTATTAACAGCCGTATAACCGTCAGTTTCTTTGAGAAAGATCCCCTGGATGAAGTGCTCACTGTTATCTGCGGGGTAAGCAAGTTTAATTATAAAATTGAAAGAGACACAATTATAATCAAATAGCTATATGCAGACAATAGATTTTTATCTTAATAAATCTCCCTAAAAAATCAAGGTAAAAAAATTCCCGGAAGGATTGCAGCCTTCCGGGAATCAGCTTTACACAATAACAACTTTACACTCATTATTATCTAAAACCTTACAAATTTATGAATTTATTTAAAACCTTTAACAAAAAAAGGGCTTCTTTGTATCTGTCTTATTTGTACGCAGAGACATCGCCCGGAAAAGGAAAAAGCCAAAACAAACGTTATCAGAAAAGAAATGAATTTTGGGAATTACAAAAACAACTGCTTATGAGAATAGGAGTACTGATAGTAATTCTGTCCCTTGGTTTTCATTTACTCTCCGCGAGTGAAGGTAACAGCCAGAACATTGCAACAACCATGCTTTCAATTTCTATGAAAAAGGAAAGCATGAAAACAGCATTTCGGAAAATTGAAAAGCTTACAGATTTCCGTTTTGCCTACAACGAAACACAACTTGATCGCTATAAAGTATCTCTCAATGAGGGTACGCGATCTCTGGAAGAAATCCTGGAGTATATTTTATCGGATACGGAACTGGCATATACCGTACTGAATAATAAAATTATAATTCACAGGCAGGATGAAAAAGCCAGCGAAGCACTTGCCGATCCTATTGTCAGACAAAGTGATAACCAGAATATTGTCAAAGTGACCGGACGGGTCACTGATCTTAATGGCAACCCTTTACACGGCACTGCAATCCAGATAAAAGGGACCAAAAAAGGAGTGA
>JALNXR010000095.1 GCA_023230265.1 Bacteroidales bacterium
CCTTATGAAATCCGGAAAACTTTTTTTATCGGTCAGAACTCTTCTGGCAGCATTGTTGATTATCTCTTCTATCTCTTTCCAGAGCTGCAAAACCACAAGAGTAGAAAAGAATAATCCCTATTCGCTTGAACTAATCTCAACCATAAAAGATTATACGAAAAGTGTAAGTTCTGACAGCAGCAACCTTCTGGTGGATCTTGAGAGATACATACCGGGAATAGTGCTGGATATCAGATATGCAGATACAAATAATTTCACCGGCAGAAAGATCTACACTCTTCCAAAGGCTTATCTACGCAAACCTGTTGCAGATTCTCTCCTGAAAATTCAGAAAATATTATCCGGGATGAATCTTGGGCTTAAAGTCTTTGACGCATACCGGCCTTACGCCGCAACACTCTATTTTTACGAAATATATAAAGACACAAATTTTGTGGCTGCACCCTGGAGAGGCTCCATTCACAACCGGGGATGCGCTGTGGATGTAACCCTGGTTAACCTTGTCACAAAAGAGGAACTTATGATGCCTACAACTTTTGATGACTTCTCCCCTGCAGCCTCACAGAGTTATCCGGAGTCTGATTCAATTAAGCTTGCAAACAGGCTTCTTTTGCTTAAGGTGATGAACGAAAACGGTTTTGAAAAATACGAACCTGAGTGGTGGCATTATAACTTTAATACTACCGAAAGGTTTGGATTGATGGATATTACATTTGAAGATCTAGAAAAAAACGCTAACTAATCTAAAACCGGGCCTGAATTTGGCATACCTTTTGCAAATTGTAAAGACGAGAAGTTTTTTCATAGTTTAAGTTTTAGGTTAAGTGGGAGCAGGCATGATCAAATTTGGTCATGCCTTTTCTTTTTTAAAAATATTGTTGTACATTTGCGGACCTTTTCTCGGGAAGATAAGGAAGTTAATTAATAAAAACTTTAAAATCACAGTATTATGGCTGTAAGAATTCGCCTCGCCAGACATGGCAAAAAAAATTTCGCCTTTTTTCACATTGTTGTTGCAGACAGTCACGCACCACGCGACGGCCGGTTTATTGAAGAGATCGGGCTTTATAACCCAAACACAAATCCTGCAACCATTCAGGTAGACAACGAAAAGGCTCTCAAATGGATGATGAATGGTGCACAACCATCAGAAACCTGCCGCAGAATCCTTTCATACAAAGGAGTTTTGCTGAAGAAGCATCTGCAGGAAGGTGTAAGAAAGGGTGCTATCAGTCAGGAAGTTGCTGATCAAAGATGGAATGCCTGGTTTGAGGAAAAACAATCAAAGGTAGACAGGAAAAAATCTGATCTTGATCAGGATGAACGCTCCGCAAGAAAAGCTGCTGCAGAAGCAGAAGCAAAAGTAAACGAAGCAAGGGCAACTGAAATTGCAACCAGAAAAGCAGAAGAGGCAAGAGCTGCTGCAGAGGCAGCTGCAAAAGCACAGGAGGCTGAATCTACTCCCGCAACTGAGACTCCTGAGTCTCCGGAAGCTGCTGAAAATCAAGCCGCAGAATAGTAATTATGCACAAGCCGGAAGATAAACTGCTGGCTGTTGCAAAGGTTATAAAATCTTTTGGCTCAGGAGAAGAGGTGATAATAAGATACACTCTTCCGGATCCTGAGATTGTAGTTGAGAAACCGGTATTCCTTCTTTTTGAGGGATTACCGGTTCCCTTTTTTATTGAGACTATAAGGGACAGGGGAGAGAATCAGTCGATAGTTAAATTTTACGACACAAAATATCTCTACAGGGAGTTACCAGGGAAAGATATATATATTCCACATAAAAAATCCTCCTCAAAATCTAAAGATTATCACTCTAATCCGGAACTTCTCACAGGTTTTAAACTGATATCTCCAAAAGGTGAGGCATTGGGTATTGTAAAAGGTTTTGAAGATTTTCCCGGAAATCCATGTCTTAAGATATCTCTCTTTGTAAAGGAAGATAAGGAGGTTCTGGTTCCTTTTCATGAAGATATTATTTTAAAAATAAAAACGGGCAGAAAAGAGATAATTGCCTCACTGCCCGATGGTCTTCTGGAATTGTAAAGATTCCTGTCCCTCTTATTGAATCAGATATATCAGTTGAACTTTACCCCTCCCTTCATAACTGCTTTGAGTATCTTGTCTGAGATGCTGCCAAACATCACAATAACCGAGAATTCATCAGGAGAGTCATTGAGGAAGAGAATCAGCCCTTTATCCTCTTTGAGTACATACATTTCAACCAGTTCATCCCCGTCTTTAACCCTGAGGGCTCTCTCAAATTTATATCTGCCGAACAGATTATCAAACTCACCTTTAATTTGTTTTACAAGTTCCACATTCCCGCTGTTTTTACCGTGCATCTCCACTGTGAGGATCCTCATCTCTTCAATTGCAGAGATCCACTCTTTGCCCTCTGCATCGTTGGTGAATTTTCCCGCCATTGCCATAAGGAAGGGAGAGAGATAAACCGACTCCACCGATTTGTTCTTCTCGTATTTCTCAAAAATATTTTTTATCTCCTTGTTCTGTGAAAACAATATGGGACCGGAGATTACGAGAAGTATAATAATTGTTAAAATTCTTTTCATATTTTTTGTCATTAATCATTAATCCTTGAATCAAAACTATCTTTCTCTTATTATTATCTGTTTCTGTAAATAAGACGAAGTCATCCTTTGTTCTGTGACAGAGCTTTGTTCATCTTTGCAAGCGGGGCCAGTGAATTGTTTGTTTTGGTTATTATATTGAATACCCTGTTGTTACTACCTATACCGGAGATCATTTTGTTTACGCGATTCATCTTCTCTGATGCAAAATTCATCGCCTGTGTCTGATCATGTATTTTCTTTCCGTTGGATCTGAATTCAAATGTCTGCTTTGTCCCCGGGGAGAACAAAAATATCCCGGCTACCAGTATTGCGGCAGCAGAGAGTCCCCAGGTAAAATACCGGGGAGCAATAATGTGTGCTTTTTTGCCTGCTTTTACAGTGTCGGTCTCTTTAAGGAGGATCTCTTTAAGGCAGACCTTATCTGACTCATCAGAGAAATACCCAAACATATCTTTATACCCCCTTATCTGAGGATCTGATCCATCGTCCTCTATTTTTGAGAAGTATTCTCTAAGTTGTCTCTCCTCCTTAAGAGTGGTCTCTCCCGAAAAATATTTTTCCAGAAGTTCCCCAATCTCTTTAGTTATATTTTTTTTCATCTCTGAATAATTTTTCTCTTACTTTTTGTCTTCCCCTGGAGAGAAGAGTTCTTACATTTCCCTCTGTTGTTCCCAGAACAGATGCTATCTCATCCATCTCACAGCCCATAATGTCTCTGAGTCTTATGGCAATCATCTGATCCGGCGGGAGCGAGTTGATACATGAGGCCACAACATTGTAACTTTCTCTCCTTTCGATCACTTCAGGGAGGTCGTATGTGAAGGAAGAGAGCAATCCCGGTTCCAGCTTTTCACTTTGGTTTTTCCTGACTTTAAGATAATCCAGACATACATTCTTGAGTATCTTTATTGTCAAAGCCTCAGGGTTTCTGATCTCTTCTACCTCCCTGTTATTCCATAACTTAATGGCCGCCTCCTGCACCATATCCTCCGCAGTGGCGGCACCCGTTTTAACGAAACCACCGGCAAAGGCAATCAGCCTCGGCCTGATTTTAGTCATGAGTATTTCAAACTCCCGGTCTGTCATCTTATATTACAGACGAATAAACAAAGAATTTGTTACAAAATTCTAGAAAATAAAGTTCAAACCTATATTTATTCCGTTTTTACCATCTCTGGGATCAAAAGGTTTTCCCCACTCACCCGAAAGTACAAAATTCCGGTTCATTATTACCTTGACTCCCAAACCTGCTGAGAAGTGAAATTTTTCCGGATCATTATAAGCATAATAGGACTGAAAATCCTGGATCTGTTCTCTCATCTGTTCAATATTGTGGTACTGAACCACTCTCCCTGCATCCAGGAATGGATTGACAGCCAGATACCATTGTTGTTTAAGGAAGTTAAAATTCAGGAAACGGTAGCGCAGTTCAAAATTTGCCCATACTACCCCATCTCCAACCACTCTGTTTCTCAGCACTCCTCTTATAGAATTGATTCCTCCGAGTCCTTCGTTGGTGATCTGCCTCATATAAAGAGTTGAAATATTCTGAAGCATATAGAATGGTATTTTCCCAGTGATCTTCCCCTGCCATCCGGCCCTGTAAGCGAAGGTCATTTTATTTTTATAAACAGGAATGTACCCTCTGTGCACCAATGAAAATCTCAGATAATCCACAGAAGCAAGCATGACAGCTTCATTGAAAAATCCTTTTGCAGGATCTGCTTCATGGTCCCTGCTGTCGTTTACCACACCGAGTTTAAGCTCGGCAACAGTTCCTCCTTCTGCCTCCTGATCATCAATGATGTGAGCTGTGATATAATTTGTATAGAGATTCATATCTCCTTCGTACTTATCCAGTTTCACCGGTGAAATTCTGTAGCGGTAAATTCCGATCCCGGCTGCCCAGCCAAGATAATCATTGATCCTGCCCTGGAGGTCAAGGGTGAATCTGAACAGCTTACGGTCAATTTTGTAGTAAGAGCCTCCCATTGAATCATAATAGGGAGAGCGGTAACCGTTAAAGCCGTAAAAATCCATCATTTTGTCTGTCAGGTAGCTCACATCGGCAGTGGTTCTGATTTTTCTGATCAGGTACTTTGAGTCATAAAAAAGGTGATAAACGCCCGAACCTTTTGTATATCTTGACACCTCAACATTCATCTTATGCATATATGCGGGAAAAGTGCTGCCGTCCCCGAAATAGAAGATGTCACAAAGTGCTCCGTACTGAAATCCCACATCGCTGCTATAGGAGATTGCGGGCAGCGGCCCAAAGTTCCACCCTTTTTTCACTTTTTGCTCCTGAGCATGCAACTGCTGCACGCAAAAAAAGAGAACAAGCAGAAACATTGATACGGTATTTTTCATCAGATTACAGGTTTTAAAATATTTGCAATTATGAATCCAAGGTAATTTCCAATGGCATAACCTACAAGACCTATCGTGAGCCCTGATATTATTATGCTTTTGTTTTTCATTGCCGCTGCCATCATCGGCACAAAAGGGGCTGAATTAATCAGAGCAACGGATGCTATTACAACAGTGTCTGCATCAAGTCTGAATATTTTAGCAAACAAAATATGCAGGAAAAGAGAACAAAAGATGACAGCAAATATATAAACAAAGACAGTGATCCCCCCTGCCAGATCCAGTTTGGATATATCTGCCATAGATGCTACCACAATACTGAATATATACACCAGGTACATCCCGCCATCAAAACTCTTTTTTATCTTTCTAACCGGATCAAAGAAAGAGGCTGCAATTCCCAAAGTTGTGATCCCCAATATTATAATCACGACCTGTGACCCTTTGCCAAATAACATGGAGATACCCGCCGAGATTGCAAAGATAAAGAGGGAGAGTGCAAGGGCAAGAAGCAGGGGAAGAAAATTTCTTTTTTTAAAAATATCTCTATAGGGATGTTCATCAAATTGTTCTACAGGCATGTGTGTCTCTGTGTCCGAAACTGCGGGCTTATATTTTCTTAGTATTTTTCTAAAAAGGGGGATGCCTGCAGAGAGTAGAAACATCATATACAGAAAACTGATAAGCATATCGTAGGAGTGCACCATCAGGTAGGTTTCATTGGGCACGTTCAGCATTATCTTTATCGCAGCCATATTTGGGGTGCCACCTGTGTAAACACCTGCCATCAATCCGGCAATATTGTTGAACTGCGTTCCTATCATTGAGCCGGGCACAATATATGGTTTGAAAATGTAGTAACCTGCAATCAGGACTATTACAACTGCTGCAACTCCGGTTATGAGTGTAGTGAGGGTTTTCCTGATGTCCCATTGTTTAAAGTTGCAGGAGAACAACATCATAGGTATTGCCAAAGGTATTATGAGTGTAGTCATTATATCCTGAATGCCGGCAGCAGAATCTGGCAAAAGTCCTGTGTTTCCGATAATTGCCCCTATAATATAGAGCATCAGGATTGGCCCTATTTTTCCAAAGAATGAATATTTCTCACAGAGGAATATAACCGCTGCCGGCATCAAAAGGTAGATCAGGATAAGTATCATAGTTTAAGATTTTTCTACCCAAATATAGGGGAAAAATCCTTTATCTGTAAGTTTCTCACATTAAATATGATTCCCGGAGCAGGGAAATTGCTCCGGAACTGACTTGAACAGTGTCAGAGTACGCTTATCAGAGTCCCCGGACCAGCTCCTTTACCTTTGAAACTTTAGATTGCAGAACCTCCTCTGTTTCAGCTTCGGCAATAAATCTCAGATAGGGTTCTGTATTGGATGGACGGATGTTGAACCACCAGTTTGCGAATTCAACTCTGTATCCGTCAAAATCATAAGAGGCCACGGATTGTTCCCGGGAAATGAACCACTCTCTTACAATGTCCATGGCTTTTTTCTTATCAGATATCTTAAAGTTTATCTCACCTGAATTTTTATATCTTTCTATCCGGGAAACAAGCTTTGACAGAGATAATCCCCTGCTTTTCATTTTTGAGATAACTCCCAGAATTATCAGTGCTGCCATTATTCCCGAATCGCTGTAAAAGAAATCCCTGAAGTAATAGTGCCCCGCAAGCTCCCCTCCATAAATTCCGTTAAGTTCTCTTAAGCGGGGAGCGGCAAAGGCCCTTCCTACCTTCCAGGTGGCTACTTCGGCCCCCATGGGAGCGAGGTACTCAGAAACAGCTTTTGAACTTCTGATGTCCTGAAGCACGATGCCCTTTTCCCCCCTCTCTTCCAGAAAATAGTGTCCGAGCAGTGCTATCATTAAATCCGGAGAGATAAATTCTCCCTTTTCATCCACAAACATCACCCTGTCTCCGTCTCCGTCAAATATCACTCCAACATCGCATCCCTTCTCCTTTACAAGTTTTTTAAGATCCCTCACATTCTCCTCAACCAGAGGATTTGCTTCATGATTGGGGAAATTACCATCAAGCTCTTCATACAGATAGAAAAGATTTTCATTCTTTTCTCCCAGAATATCTTTTATCAGAAGGGCAGCCATACCGTTTGAGAGATCGACAGCAACTCTAAGATTGCTGTAATCCCTTAAATATTTTGATAAAAAGGCAATATACTCCTCCTTTACGTCAAATTTGTGTAATTTCCCCTTTACAGGAGAGATTACCGGTGCTTTACCCTCGTTTATCCATTTACTTATAGTTCCCAGCCCCGTATCGAAACCAACAGGCAGAGCATTTTCCCTGGAGACTTTTATTCCGTTGTATTCCTTTGGATTGTGAGATGCAGTTATCTGTGCCGATGCCCGAAAGCCATACTTTGCAGTTGCAAAATAGAGCATCGGAGTGGTTGATAGCCCTAAGTCGTAAACATCTGCCCCTGCATCGGTAATTCCATCAATCAGAGCATTCCTGATCTCAGGAGAGGAGGTTCTGGCATCTCTTCCCACCAGTATTTTGTCAGATTTCAGTAATTCCGGAAGGAAATTCCCTGTTTTGTAAACTGTGTTTCTATCAAAATCAATATTATAAACACCTCTGATAT
>JALNXR010000158.1 GCA_023230265.1 Bacteroidales bacterium
AAAATTTTCCATACCGCACTCAACGATAACTTTTGCCTGGGATATATGGCTCCATTTTACGGGAATTCCAAGAAACATATCGCTGGTGCCCCATCTCCCGGGTCCGAGAAGTACGCAGTCTCTTTTTTCCTGTTTAAGAATTGAATTCAACTGCCCGATCTCCTCTGCAATCTGCATGGTGAACGAGTTGTCAAAATTCTCCTCTCTTACATAAATCATATCCGTTACACCTTCTACCAGACCGACTCCAAGTGCCTTTTCTGCATAAATAAGGGAATCCGAGGTGTCAATATGCTCCCAGTCAAGAGATTTATTATCCTGACTTTCTGTAATAGGTCTGATCTGAAGAAGATTGAAAATGGCATCCTCTCCTTTAGGAACATCCATATTCACCGAAAATTCCAGTTCTATTGCCATGCACATCTCCCTTTGGCATATCTCCAGCAGGTAGGTGACAATCTCCGCCAGGGGCAGTGTGTCATATTTGAGTATGTGTGCAAATGTTATCACCTTTCTGCCTTCTGCAAGGCTGTTGTCAATCAGCATCTCACTCTGGGCATCCCATGTGGAAGCCACATATTTTATGTTTCTGAACTCTTTGGTCTGATTGATATCAAATCTTTTGAGATTTATAGATTCGTCAATAGATGTCTTAAATTGCTCCGGCTGGAGATCAAGTGCATACATCTCATTCTGAGTTTCTCTGAGAGCCATACTGTCGGTGGATAGCTGTAGAACATGCTTGGGGTGAGCCGGAGAAAACCGGAGTGTTTTACCCCCTTCAACCACCAGTCTGCCCAGTCCGTAGGCAAGGTTTACAATACCCTCTTCCGGCTTTTCGTCTCCGATGGGATAATAATTGACTGACCTGGCAACACCGGAGATAGTGGGGAAGAAGTGTCCTTTATCCTCAGTGCCACAGATATCCTGAATTACTACGGCCATCTTCTCCTCACTGATAAGATTGGATGTGGCCTGAATGTAGGTTTTGCTGGATGCAAAGTAGATGGAGGCATACACACTTTTAATGGCTTTGCCCAAAAGCCTGAGCATCTGATCCTGATTTTGAGTATGGGGAATCATATATGTGGAGTAGATTCCTGCAAATGGCTGATAGTGTGAATCCTCAAGCTTAGAACTGGATCTAACAGCCAAAGGACCTGTTGAGTATTCCAGAAAGAATCTCAGCTCATCCACAAGGGCTTCTGGAAGTCTTGAACTGACAAATTCCGAGAGAAGTTCTTCATCCGAGATATCAGCATTGATTACGTACTGCAGGCCGTTCTCCTTTATGAATTCATCAAAGTAATCAGTTGCAACCACCACTGTTCTTGGGACCAGAATTTTAACCCCGGGATATTTATCTACCAGTTCGTGTTTTTGAATTATTCTGTTTAAAAAGGCTAGTCCTCTGGCTTTGCCTCCGAGTGAGCCCTCTCCCAGCCTTGCAAACCATATGTACTGGCTGTATGTTTTGGGATCAAACCTTGCGATTATGCCTTGTGCAATGATAATCCTGTATTCGATAATGCTCTGGACAATAAAGTGTCTCATTTGATCCAGTGTACTGAACTGATTTTGCCTTACATCCCTGATCTTAGTTGCAAGTGAGAATAATCCCCTGGAATACATCCATTTGGACAAACGGTTCCTGGATGTGTGATAGAGCAGTACATCAGAGGGAATCTCCATAAGAAGATGTTCCATATCCTTAAGATCTTTTGCTCTCCCGATTATCTCTCCGTTCTTTAGATCTCTGAATACAAAATCCCCGAACACGAACTCCTCGCTGATATACTCTGTAAGCTCAATCAAAAGGGTTTTGGAATGTTTAAGTATAAATCCCACCCTCAACTCTGTGGCTGTGCTCCTTATAGCTTCCTGTGATGATTGCAGAAGGAAAGGCATATAGGGATCGTCACTCTTTATAAGTTTACACAAATCTATCCCGGCATCAAGCTTTTCTGAAGAGGAGGGATCATTTTTGCTGATCACAAAAGCCACATCAGATATAACACCTAACAGATTTTTCTTGTATTTCTCATATAGCATTACAGCTTCCAGGTAGTTTGTAGCCAGCAATATCTTGGGTCTTGCCCTCTTCCTCAGTTTTTGCTGTTGTTCATTTAGCGCCTCTTTGAGGAATTCGGCACTTTGAGCCAGTACAAGTTTGTAAATTGCAGGAAGATAGGTGGAGTAGAAACGCACAGAGTCTTCTACCAGCAGAATTGACTGGACACCTGCAGAAAGAATATCTTCATCGGCATTAAAGCGGTCTTCGAATAATTTAATTATTGCAAGAATCAGATCAGCATTGCCGTGCCAGCTGAAGATCTGGTCAATTGCAGTGCAATCCTCATTCTCTATTATTCTTGTGAGCTCTTTAGAAAAGTTGATAAGCAGTATAAAAGGGATATCCGGGTAATTGTTTTTACACCTCTTTGAGAATTCAAAAACTGTGGGAGTTCCCACATTGAACATACTTATTATCAGATCAAAATCACTATCGTTTTCAAGCAGGGAGAGTGCCTCCAGATTGGAATTGGCCCAGACGAATGCAGGAGGATTGCTAAGATTGAGGTCCAGATACTCTTTGTAGATCTGGTCTTCTATCCGC
The DNA here is from genome assembly GCA_023230265.1 of Bacteroidales bacterium. GTDB lineage: Bacteria > Bacteroidota > Bacteroidia > Bacteroidales > UBA932 > Bact-08. The sequence goes on from JALNXR010000158.1 coordinate 2,618, forward strand.
CCGTCCTCTTCCAGAATATAGGCATCATAGCTGCTGCAAATCATCAGAACCCTTCTGATGCGCTTTTGCATAAGGGTTTTGTAATTAATACGGCTGCTTTTATTCTCTCCTGCTTTTATGTACATAATTTCTCTATCGTGGTGTTATTCCGGTGATATAGGAGATAATTCTTCGGGTCTTATTTCCTGTAGTCGTAAAAACCAATTCCGCTCTTTCTGCCCAATTGTCCGGATCTGACCATCTTGCGAAGCAGAGGGTGTGGCCTGTATTTGGGATCTCCGGTCTCTTTATGGAGTACCTCCATTATTGCCAGACATACATCCAATCCTATCAGATCGCCAAGGGCAAGAGGACCCATGGGATGGTTGGCTCCGAGTTTCATGGCTTCATCAATTTCATCCCTTGAAGCCACACCCTCTGCGAAAATTGAAACGCCCTCATTTACAAGAGGGATCAGGATTCTGTTAACCACAAATCCGGGAGCTTCATTTACGCTTACAGGAACCTTCCCTATCTTTTGGGCGATCTCAGTTACAAAGTTGTGTGTTTCTTCAGAAGTAAGCTGGCCTTTAATAACCTCCACGAGCTTCATTAGAGGAGCGGGGTTGAAGAAGTGCATACCGATAACCTTTTCCGGCCTCTGTGTGGCAGAGGCAATCTCAGTAATTGACAAAGAAGATGTGTTTGTGGCAAGAATAGCCTCTTTTTTACAGATTGTGTCAAGGGTTTCGAATATATCATGTTTGAGCTCCATATCTTCAAGTACAGCTTCTATTACAAGATCTGCCTCTGCAAATTCGTCATAGGTTATGGTTTCGGTAATTCTGTCACGGATTGAATCTGCATCTTTTTCCTCGATCTTTCCCTTTTCCAGTAACTTTTTAAGACTGTACTCAATATTTTTATGACCGGAGAGCAATTCGTTCTCAGAGATACCCTTCATTACCACACTGAATCCCGCCTGGGCAAAAGCCTGCACAATTCCGCTTCCCATTGTGCCGGTACCGATTACACATATTTTCATAATCTATGTTTTTAATGGTTAATTATAAATTATTTATGACTTATTAAGAATTATTATCTGTTCTTAAATTCAGCTTTTCTTTTTGAGATAAATGCGTTCATTCCCTCTTTCTGATCTACGGTATCAAAACACTCGCCAAAAAGATTTGTTTCGTTCCTGATAGCATCCATGCTCTCCATATCCATGCCCTCCTCCATAGCCTTTTTAGAGTTCCTGACAGCGATGGGGGCCCTGGATGCAATTTCACCGGCCATTGAGTTAACCTTATCCATTAACTCCTCTGACTTTATTACACTGTTGACCAGCCCGATTCTTAAGGCTTCCTGAGCATCTATAATCATACCGGTGTAAATCAGCTCCTTGGCCTTTGCAATCCCGACAATTTTAGGAAGACGGTAAGTGCCGGAGAATCCGGGTGTTATACCCAGTCCGGTCTCCGGCTGACCAAATTTTGCATATTCAGAAGCTATTCTGATATCACATGCAAGGGCAAGTTCACAACCACCCCCTAATGCATAACCGTTCACCGCTGCAATAACAGGCACCGGGAGTCTCTCGATCCTTCTGAACAGATCCGATCCGAGTTTGCCGAACTCACTCCCGCCTCTGGAATCAAGCCCTGCCATCTCTGTTATATCGGCCCCGGCAACAAATGCCTTGCCCTCACCGGTAATTATTACTACATATATCTCCCGGTCATTTTCTATCCGGGAAACAGCAGAGTCCAGCTCTTTAAGCAGCTTGGTGTTGAGCGAATTAAGTTGTGAAGGATTGTTTATCTTTAAAGTGCAGATATGATCTGACACAGAAACTTTAATGTATTGAAATTCCATTTTTTCTATTTATTATCATTACAAAAATATAATAAATAAAAGATAATAACTATATTCATCTGATGAATAATTTGAGTGAAAAAAATATTTTTTAAGATATGGCTTCCGAAATCGAGAGAAAATTTCTTGTAAAAGGTGAATTCAAATCAAAAGCATTTCATTTCACATCCATAAAGCAGGGGTATATCAGTTCTGATCCCTCAAGGGCTGTAAGAGTGAGAATTGAGGATGAAAAAGGATATCTGACTATCAAGGGAAAATCTGATAACTCCGGATTGGAACGCTATGAATGGGAAAGAGAGATCCCTGTTGAAGAAGCTTTTGAACTCATAAAATTGTGTGAATCCGGACTGATAATCAAGACAAGATATTATATCAGGGAGGGGAGAAGCTTATTTGAGGTGGATGAATTTGAAGGTGATAACCGGGGACTTGTAATAGCAGAAATTGAGCTTTCCTCTGCTGATCAGGAGATTGATCTTCCGGAATGGATTGGAGCTGAGGTTACCGGAGATCCCCGTTATTACAATTCATATCTGGTAAGAAATCCCTACTCCGGGTGGTAAGAGAGATAATCTTCCTGATTTATTGGATGAATGATTTAAAAATATTGATAAAATACTGACTAGAGATAAATTATGATAGATATTCTTGCCAGGGAGCACGACGACTACTCTTTTGAATTTAAAATAGGATACAGAGCCAGAAGTAAGGTTAAACTCAACACCTTCCGGATGAATCTTTGGATTTTTATTCCGGCTGCTCTGGATATTAACAGGAGGACCTATGGCAGGGCTGATTT
>JALNXR010000096.1 GCA_023230265.1 Bacteroidales bacterium
GCTGTTGGAGTAGTTTATATCGCTATTCCCGTTTGAATCTCTTATACTTATGATCTGCAATGTATCAGGAATGATGACTCCCGGAGCAATACAGAAATTGTACCCGCTCTCATCTCCTGCTTTAATTACAAGGTTGCCCCTGTCAATATCGAGCTCCTCCCTCAATATACCGTTCATCAGATAAGCCTGCAGTGTCCCCTGCAGAGGAACCCGGCATCTGAACAGCTCCGGAATTTCTGGCACCGGATTGGGTGCATATTTGTATTGTAATTCCATATTTAACTGTTTATCAACCAGTCATACCCCTGCTTTTCAACCTGTAGAGCAAGTTCTTTCCCCTCTGTTCTGATTATTTTGCCGTCATACAGGACGTGTACTATGTCGGGGATAATGTAATCCAGAAGTCGTTGGTAGTGAGTTATAATTATAAAAGCATTTTCTGATGTTTTGAGTTTGTTCACCCCGGAGGCTACTATTCTGAGTGCATCTACGTCAAGTCCGCTGTCGGTCTCATCCAGTATGGCCAGAGTGGGTTCAAGCATAGCCATCTGGAAAATTTCATTCCTCTTCTTTTCCCCTCCGGAAAAACCTACATTGACGCCTCTGCCGGAAAAGGAGCTATCCATCTCAACCACAGCCATCTTTTCCCTCATAAGCTTAAGGTACTCAGCAGCATTGAGAGGTGGAAGGTTGAGGTATTTTCTCTTTTCATTAATGGCTGTCTTCATAAAATTGACATTGCTCACTCCGGGAATCTCCACAGGATACTGGAATCCCAGGAACAGCCCTTTTCTGGCTCTCTCTTCCGGTGATAGTTCCAGCAGATTCCTCCCCTGATAAATCACCTCTCCTGATGTTACGTTAAAATTTTCCCTTCCGGCCAATACTGCGGACAATGTACTCTTTCCGGAACCGTTGGGTCCCATAATTGCATGAATCTCCCCTGCCTTAACCTCAAGATTGATACCCTTGAGTATCTCCTTTCCTCCGATTTCTGCGTGTAAATCTTTAATTATTAACATATTAATTTATATTTTCTTGCTTACTCGTTATTCATCTCTTTTCTCCACATTGCAAATCCGAATATTGCCAATATAAGATATCCTGCACTTACTAAAGGCATAAAGACCAGACCTGCTAGTATATACAATATTATATTTGTGATATTGACTGTAAACCAGGCTGCCCAACAGTCGAGCTTTTTCTGAGCCGACAGATATTGAGCCGTCAAAATTGTAATGGTTACAAAAGCATCCAGATAGGGTCTTCTGGCTTCACTAAAAACCTCCGGCCACAGATTGTCCAGATAGGTTAGCACTGTACCCCATAAAGCTGCCAGTACAAACAACTGCAGAATATACCTTACTCTTTTCTGGTTGGAAAGCAGTGTAATTTTAAGCTGGCGCTTCCTGTTCTCTTCACCTTTTGCAGGATGAGTCCAGCGATAGTGACCAAAAAAGTTAATTATAAATGAGACAGGTTGCACCAGCATGCTGGAATAGAGCCCTTTCTGATAGAATAATATAAACAGCAGAATGTTGTAGAGATAACCCACCCAAAAATTTGCCACTTTTGCCCTTGTGGCAAGATAGACACAGGTGAGGCCGGAAAGGACCGCTATAAACTCCAGAAGACTTACGCTCTGGTTACCAAGTGTAAACAATGTGTTTTCTATACTGAACAGATCTGCCATTTAAAAAATCTTTTAATATCTATAATCCGGAATTCAGGTTACTAACCGACACTTCCCTCCAGGGTCACCTCAAGTAGTTTCTGCGCCTCCACTGCAAATTCCATAGGCAGCTGATTGAGAACCTCTTTGGCATAACCGTTAACGATAAGCCCCACTGCATCCTCTGTCCCTATTCCTCTCTGCTGACAATAGAACAACTGATCCTCGCTGATTTTTGAGGTGGTTGCTTCATGCTCCAGAATTGCGGTATCGTTTTCGTTCTCTATATAGGGAAAAGTGTGTGCCCCGCATTTATCTCCCAGCAGAAGAGAGTCACACTGAGTGTAATTCCTTGCATTATCGGCATTTGGCAAAATCTTTACCAGTCCCCTGTAGCTGTTCTGGCTTACACCGGCTGATATACCCTTGCTTACAATTCTGCTTTTGGTGTTCTTGCCGATATGTATCATCTTGGTTCCTGTGTCAGCTTGCTGATAATGGTTGGTGACTGCCACAGAGTAGAATTCAGAAATAGAGTTATCCCCCCTGAGTATGGTGCTGGGATATTTCCAGGTGATTGCAGATCCGGTTTCAACCTGTGCCCAAGAGAGTTTGCTGTTCTCACCTTTGCAGATCCCTCTTTTGGTGACAAAATTATAAATGCCCCCCCGTCCTTTTGAATCTCCGGGATACCAGTTTTGAACGGTTGAGTATTTCACCTGGGCATTTTTCATCACAATTATCTCCACTACGGCAGCATGAAGCTGGTTTTCATCTCTTTGAGGAGCCGTACATCCCTCCAGATAACTTACATATGAGTCTTCTTCCGCTACTATAAGTGTTCGCTCAAATTGTCCTGTGCCTTTGGCATTTATCCTAAAGTAACTCGACAATTCCATCGGGCACCTCACCCCCTTGGGAATATAGCAGAAAGAGCCATCGCTAAAGACTGCCGAGTTAAGAGCTGCAAAATAGTTATCGCCATATGGGACCACTGATGCAAGATACTTTCTCACCAGATCCGGATAGTCGTTCACAGCCTCAGAAAAAGAGCAGAAAATTATCCCTTTCTCAGCAAGGTTCTCTCTGAATGTAGTTTTAACAGAGACGGAATCAAAAACAGCATCGACAGCAACTCCGGCAAGCACATTTCTCTCATCAAGAGGTATTCCCAGCTTGTCAAAAGTAGCCTGGAGTTCAGGATCAATATCACCGGACTGTTGTTGCTTCTTTGGTGCTGCAAAATAGATTATGTCCTGATAATCAATCTCCGGTATGTTAAGATGTGGCCATGTCGGCATCTTCATGGTCTGCCATTTGGCAAAAGCCTTTAACCTGAAATCGAGAAGCCATTGCGGTTCCTCTTTCTTTTTGGATATCGCCCTTATAATATCTTCATTAAGTCCTTTTGGAAAGTACTCCTGTTCAAGGAGAGTTTCGAATCCGTGTTCATATTCGGATTCGGTTACTTTCTGAATTATATCGTTTTCACTCATAGTGGCGCAAAGTTATATCTTTTAAACTATTTTTGTAACAAATATTAGTGTATGCCAGATTCCAAAAAACAAAACTCAAAGAGAACCCAGATAGAGGAAGTAGGTCGTATAAATCTTATAAACGAGCTCTTATCCTCAACCGGTCTACCCTTTTCCAACTGCCCTTCAATTGATACAGAGGGGGATTTCCACATCTTTTCATCACACAGGTTGCTGTTGGAAGGGATAGATTTCAATCTGGTGTACAATCCGCTCAAACACCTTGGGTATAAGTCTGTCCTCTCTGTACTTGGGCCGCTTGCTGCAAAAAATTGCACTCCGGTAAACCTTTCGGTTAATCTGGGATTATCAAACAGATTCTGTGCAGAGGATGCCTGGGAGTTCTGGGCAGGAGTTTCGGTTGCCCTTAAGGAGTTCGGGATATCTTTTGTCTCTCTGGATATACAATCTTCTCTCACCGGAATGGCCATTAGTTTATCGTCACAAGGGAAACAACCCAAAGAGATCTTTGTTCAAACCCCGCAGCCTGTCTCCGGAGACCTCATCTGTATATCGGGCAATCTGGGAGCCGCATATATGGGGCTTCAGCTGTTGGAGAGAGAAAGGGCTCTTTTTGAAAAGGGATCGGGAGAACAACCACGTCTTAAAGGATATGAATATATACTAAAATCCTATCTGGCCCCCGAATTGGATCTCTCTTTTGTAAAACTTTTCTCCGGACATCAAATTTTCCCTTCTGCCGGGATTTTTATCAATGACGGACTTGCTGCCTCTGTAAAGCGACTATGCATGGAGACTTCCCTGGGAGCAAATATCTATCTGGAAAAGGTGCCGGTGGCCACAGAGACCTTTGCTATTGCAGATGAGTTCAATATGGAGGCAACCACTGCGGTGCTCAACGGAGGTGACGATTTCAGACTTATGTACACAATTCCTATTTCTAAATACGAAATCCTGATTAAAGAGATACCCGGACTGGAAATCATAGGTCATCTCACTGCCCGGGATAACGGAACCTGGATTATCACCCCTGATGGAAGCCGGATTGCATTAAAAGCTCAGGGTTGGAGTGAATGAGAATTCCAGCCCCTCCTTCTCGAGGTAGCTCAAAAGAGACAGATTAAGAGATATCTTGTACTTAGATGAGACAAACTCTGCATTAAGGCGGTTTTTATAATCCAGAACATTGATAATCACAGCCGTATTACCCTTATTCTCTTTAAAATTAGAGATTAAACCTTTTCTCAGAGAAGATGTGAGTCCTTCCAACGGAATGTTGATAGTAACGGATCTTACAAAGTCCTCTTTTGTGTTGGCCAAATGCCTCATACTCTTTATTCTGAGTAAAACTTCATTGTTTTTTTCTGCCTCCGGTCTGGATGAGCCAAAGCCGTATCTTTGGTTAAGGGCACATTTGATCAGTAACGGCATGTTTGGTTGAAGATATTGCATAAAGCTCTCATACTCCTTTGAATAAATTGTAAAAGAGAGAGATCCGTTGTAATCCTCAACGGTAAAGCTGGCATAGGGTCTTGAACCACTTTTGGTATACGAAACTTTAATATTTGTAATTATCCCGGCAATGATCAGCTCTTTTCCTATGAGTGAGGGGTCGGATTGGGCCGCTTCCAGAAGATCTTTGGTCTGGTGGAGATTGTGAGTTGTAAAGTGTTTCACCTCAAACCTAAAGTTATCCAGAGGATGGGCAGAAAGGTACATCCCTACCAGCTCCTTCTCCCTGTTAAGGAGTTCAAACTGGTCCGCTGGCAGAGTTTCCGGCACCTCCGGTTTGGAAAGGGAGATATTCTGCACCTGACCGAACAGGGAGTTTCCTCCGTTTACAAAGTCCGCCTGATACTTTGTCCCATACTTAATGAGTGAGTCCAGAAATGGCTCCTCCTTCATGTTTGGAGCCAGATACTGTTCTCTTCTGATATCAGCAAAACAGTCAAATGCTCCGGAGTAGATAAGAGACTCCATGGTTTTACGGTTTACCGCACTGAGATTCACCTTCTCTACAAACTCATATATTGAGCTGAAACTTCCTCCATTCTCCTCTCTGGCCTTAACAATGTTCTCTACAGCTGCCGCTCCCACATTTTTTATCCCGGCCATCCCAAAACGGATATCACCCTTTTTATTCACTGTAAAAGTGTCTGAACTTTCGTTGACATCAGGGCCCATAACCTTAATTCCCATTCTTTTGCATTCATCCATCAGCTTGGTTATCTCCGTAATGTCATTACGGTTGCGGGTAAGAGTGGCAGCCATAAACTCTGCCGGATAGTTTGCCTTTAAATAGGCTGTCTGATAACCAATCCAGGCGTAACATGTTGAGTGAGACTTGTTAAAGGCATAAGCAGCAAAGGATTCCCAGTCTTTCCATATTTTCTCCAGCACCTCTGCAGTGTAACCCCTCTCTGCACCACCTTTGAGATACTTGGTTTTAAGACTGTCCATCAGGTTTTTATCCTTCTTACCCATCGCTTTTCTTAACTGGTCGGCATCCCCTTTGGTCAATCCGGCAATTTTTTGAGAGAGGAGCATCACCTGTTCCTGATAGACGGTAACACCATAAGTACCGGCAAGGATCTCCTTCATAACCGGCAGGTCGTACTCGGTCTGTTTCCTGCCGTGTTTACGCTCAATAAAATCCGGTATATACTCCATCGGGCCCGGACGGTAGAGGGCGTTCATGGCAATAAGATCCTCAAGTTTACCAGGTTTGAGCTCCCGGAGCCATTTTCTCATTCCGTCACTTTCAAACTGGAAAGTGGCAACTGTATCCCCCCGGCTAAAGAGTTCGTAAGTGTTTTTATCATCCAGTGGTATAGAGTCCATATCCAGATTTATACCCCTTGATTTTTTTATGTTGATTACGCTGTCTTTTATTATTGAGAGGGTTTTAAGGCCAAGGAAATCCATCTTGAGCATTCCTACCTTCTCAATATGGGAGCCGTCGTATTGCGAAACCCAGATCACCTCACCTGTATCCTTGTCTTTGGCTGTTGATATCGGTATATACTCCCTCAGGTCGTCCGGGCCGATAATAATTGCGCAGGCGTGCACACCCACATTCCTGATGTTCCCCTCCAGCTTTTGGGCATACTCCATAGTCTCCCTGACAAGTTTGTTCTCCGAACGGAATGCCTCCTCTATCTCAGGAACCATCTTTATGCAGTTCTCCAGTGTCACCGGGACCGGGTTACCCTTTTCGTCGTTGGGAAACCTGTTGGGAACATATTTAGCCAGGCGGTCAGAGTCGCTAAGAGGCAGTTTCTGTATTCTGGCTACATCCCTTATGGCACTTTTGGCAGCCATTGTGCCAAAGGTAATAACATGTGAAACATGCTCTTTCCCATATTTGTCCTCTACATATTTGAACACCTTTGAACGTCCGTCATCATCAAAGTCAATGTCAATATCCGGAAAAGAGATACGGTCCGGGTTTAAAAATCTTTCAAACAGCAGATCATACTTTAATGGATCTATGTCTGTTATTCTGAGGCAGTAGGCAACCACAGAGCCTGCCGCGCTTCCTCTTCCGGGGCCTACTGAGACATCCATTTTTCTGGCTGCAGAGATAAAATCCTGGACGATTAGAAAGTAGTCGGGGTATCCCATTCTCTTTATGGTCTCCAGCTCAAACTCAAGACGCTCTCTGAGTGCGTCAGTAAGGGTTCCATATCTGCTTTCCGCCCCTTTATAAGTAAGATCTCTCAGATAATTAAAGGAATCTATATAATCAGACGGTATGGGAAAGTTAGGCATGATGGGTTTGGATTCTATGCTGTACTTCTCTATCTTTTCTGCTACCTCAAGAGTGTTTGCAAGAGCTTCGGGCACATCAGAAAATATCTCCTCCATTTCCGACTGGGTCTTAAGGTATTCCTGCTTTGTATAGCGCATTCTGTCCGGATCGTCCACATCGGAATTTGTAGTGAGGCAGATGAGTCTGTCGTGAGCCTCTCCGTCTTCTTTGTTTACAAAGTGCACGTCGTTTGTGGCAATGTATTTTATATTATGCTTTTTAGCAAGCTTAAGGATCTCCTCATTTACAAATTGCTGCAGCGGATAGACTGTTGTGTTTGCGCCCGGCAGATCGGTCTGATGCCTCTGGAGTTCAAGATAGTAGTCTTCTCCAAAAAGATTTTTGTACCAAAGCAGTGTCTCTTCTGCCTCATCCAGCTTCCATTGCATTATAAACTGAGGAACCTCACCTCCGAGACATGCAGAAGAGCAGATAAGTCCACCGGAATACCTCTCCAGAAGCTCACGGTCAATTTTCGGCTTAAAATAGAAACCCTCTATATAGGCCAGAGAGCACA
>JALNXR010000097.1 GCA_023230265.1 Bacteroidales bacterium
GAGAATTTTTCAAAAAACTATACTTTTTGAAAAATTGTCTATGCGGCTCAACAACAACAGGTTATAAAATTTGCTAACACCTGGCACTTTTGGCAGTTACCCTTAACCATTGATGTGGGGAGCTTTAACATATGGCACTTCCCAGTTGAAGCACATAAACATTTATATGGGAAACTTTTACATGTGGCATTTTTAGGCTGAAACACATAAACATTTATATGGGAAACTTTTATGTAGGTGTTAGCAAATTTTATAAAGTTCAGATTATATGTGTTGTACAAATTTTTCAAAAAACTATACTTTTTGAAAAATTGTCTATACAACTCAATTACAACGGTTTGTAAAATTTGCTAACACCTAGCACTTTTAGGCTAAGATCCATAGCCACTTTATGTGGGGGACTTTTAAATGTGGCGCTTTTGGCTGTTACCCTTAACCATTGATGTGGGAAACTTTAGCATGTGGCATTATAGGCTGAAATCTATAACAATTAATGTGAGATACTTTTGCAGGTGTTTAGGCTGAAACTCTGAACCATTTAAGTCGGAAACTTTAGTTGATGATTTACTCCAGCACCAGGTGTTTCAGCTCAAGAACTTTATTATTGTACTGATGTAGCCAGTGGAGATAATCAATTTTAATATGGGTTGAATTTTCTATGCTCTCTACAAAATTTATATAGTCGATCTCACCGTTGGCGTAGGCCTTTTGGGCCGACTCCTCAATTTCCCTGCTAAGATCTTTGCCTGTTGAATAATAATAGTCAAGATGCTCTCTGAACTTATTTATATCGCTATAGAGCTCAAGTATCTTTAATGACATCAGATTCCTGTAATTTTCCTGTAGTTCCTGCGATACCGCAATTCCAATTTTTTGAGCTTTGATTTTTGCCTTTTGTTCTCCAAAAAACAGCGGCAAAGAGATCCCAACCTCATAACCGGGATAAAACTTTGCATTGGGAAATCTGTTGGTCCCACCTTGATAAGAGAGACTGATTTCCGGGAGAAGATTACTGCGTTCTGTTTTAAGAAGGTTCTTCTGAAGCTGCGTTTCCTCAACCATGTATTTTATTCCAGGTGTATTTTCTATTTCCGGATCGGTGACCGGCAGTTCTGCAAGAGGAGTCAAAGGCACAACAATCAGAGTATCTGTGTTTAACAGCAGCCTCAATCTCTTATAAGCCAGTCTTGTATCGTAAGTAATATCATTCTGCTCAATCTGGACATGCTGATGTTTTGCTTTTGAGTTTATCAGATCGAGTCTGGCAATCTCACCATTGTTGTATTTTTCCTGAAGATTTGCAGTGAATTTTGCGTATATGGAATCAAGATGATTAATATGCATCAACCGGTTCATGTGATATTGAATCTCGTGATACGCCATGCTTACATCCCTTATAAGTTTTTGTTTCTGAATTTCCATCTCTTTCTCAGCAAGAGATATTTCTGAGTCAGCAACTTTAAACTGGGAAATGTAAACAGTAGGGAAACTGAAACTCTGCTCTATCCCGATTATGTTGAGCGGATGATCATTATCTGCCATATTATTGGAGTCATACGCCAGGAAAAAATTGGTTTTTGCAGGATTGAAAGCTGCAGGTCTCATTGCCTTGCTTTGCTGTAGTTTTAGCCTTGCTGCCTTAAACTCCTGATTGTTCTCCAGAGCCAGTTCAATTGCTCTCTCCAGGGAAATACCCTTTTTCTGACCGAAAAATGAGACCGGAAGAAGTATAATCAACAGGATTACAAATACTCTTTTCATAATTAGTTCTGATTTGTTTGTGGTTATATTGTTTTGTTTTTTGGTTCGTTTGATTCTCTTTTAGCTATAATTTGTTCTGTATATTTCTGTTGCCGGGTTCTGTTGATGGACTCTGTTGCCGGCTTCTGCTTATGGGTTCTGCTGCAAGATTCTGTTGCCGGTTTCTGCTAATGGATTCTGCTGATGGATTTTTCTGATTGGTTATACTTATGGGTTATACTTATGGGTTATATTTTTAAAGTTCTAGTATTATGACTATTTTCCGGGTCTCCACCTAAAAAAAGAGGTTCCGGGTTTTGGGAAAATCCCTCTCTGTTTTGACCTGACATCCTCGGCCACATAAAAAACACCGGGATCATATTCAGTGATAATTTTTTCTACCTTTTTCATCTCACTTCTCTCAACAACAGTCTCCACTATATCCACCCTCTCCTTTGAGCCCTCTCCCCTGATTGTTGTTGCCCCATAGCCTACCTGATTAAGCAACAAAACCAGTTCATTTCCGCTCTTTCTGGTAAAGACTCTCAACAGAAGCACTCCAAAAGCTATTCTTTGCTCAATTATTATCCCGACAAAGTTTCCGGTAGCATAACCGGCAGCATAAGATATGTAGGAATAAATATCATTTGCACGGGAAAAGATTTGTGATATTACCACAATCCATATAAGAACTTCAAAAAAACCAATGAGCGGAGCTATATATTTCTCTCCTTTGGAGACAAATATAATTCTGAGTGTTCCGAGTGTTACATCTATTATTCTTGCAAAAAAGATAATCACCGGCAACAACCATGGATATGTGTCGAGAAAATCAAACATCTTATGTTTATCTGATTTGTTATTTTAATTTAGCAGTTATACCAATTTTGCCCGGTATACTTATTTTACTTGGTCAGGTTAGGTTTAGTCAGGTCAGGTTAAGTTAGGTTAAATTAATTAAACTTAAAGTTAACAAATTTCCTTGTAAAAGGTTTTCGTCCAAATCAAAAATTGAGATTTTATTATTCGGAAAAAGTTTTTACTTTTGCATTCCCTTTACAATAGACGTCTATTACTGCCCAGATGGCGAAATTGGTAGACGCGCTGGTTTCAGGGACCAGTGGCCGCAAGGCTGTGCAGGTTCGAGTCCTGTTCTGGGCACCAGATTTTAAAACCAAATCGTTGTATTTCAATGATTTGGTTTTTTGTTTTTATACCACGACCACACTATTTAAAAATTGCCTCTATTGCTACCCTGGCTTTGAATAAAGCCTAATAACGTTCTCTTTTTCCCATAACTTTTCCTTTTGGGTAAAAATTAAATAATAATTACTCGCTCCGCAAGTGGTCTCATTTTGGGGGAATATTATAAAATAATCGTCTTAAGTATTGAACGGACGAAAGATTGTGGCTTTTCCGGATGTGGATGGATACAAGGAGAAGAATCCCTCTTTTTTGAAGAGAAAGTACTTTCTAAACTATACACTTATATTATGAAGTCAATAAAATATTTTATACAAAATTTATTTATTCTTCTGTTAATTCTAGTAATTGGCTGTAAGAAAGAACCTCCAATAATTCTTCCAGAAATAAGTACTACTGTAATTACAAACATCACCAACACTTCTGCAACCTCAGGTGGAACAATCACAAATGATGGGAACTCGCCAATTTGGTCAAGAGGAGTTTGTTGGTCAATTAATGAAAATCCCACAGTTCTGGATAATAAAACATCTGATGAGTCAGGTATAGGTGTTTTCACAACTTCAATAACGGGACTTACGCCTAACACGACATATTATGTAAGAGCCTATGCAAGGAATAGCCAGGGATTGAATTATGGAAATGAAGTTTGTTTTACTACAAAAAATTTCTCACCAGCTTTATCAGAAATGCTCAATTCTCTGCCCAATATCATATCATGGGAAATTGCAAATTTACAAGGTTTGATTGAAAGAAACCCTGGTGTAGCTGTTCTGATACAAGAGAAAATCGATATGCTTAAACGCCCGGCTCTATATAACGAAATTATTGAAGGTAACTTCTTCGCTGAAGACAGTGTAACATCGGTAAATGGACGACATATTCCAATTATAGCTGTCTTCCCTTTAGAAATTATGAGACATGATGCCTCACAATCAGTGACATGGATCAAAAATGCATTGCCAATTCTTGAGAACTTTATGAAAACTCAAATGCGATACAATTACGAAAGAATTTGGTATGGCTTTATAATAGGAAATAAGGGCGGTGGTGGAGCTGCATATATGGAGGATAAATACACTTACGAATCCAGAACGACCCCAAACAGGCTACCTTATGAAGCAATTCTATATCATGAGCTTTCGCATTCATACATTGGAAATGAGTCTCTAAATCAATTCCTTGAAGTATATATTTACAATATCATTCACACGGGATCGACAGATATTCAATTGTGGACTTACCTGAGACAGCCCTATACGGCTTATAAAGCGGGTAACACTGGAGTGTATGCACTTTTTGATATATATCAATTAATTGGTCATGATGGTATGAGTGAGGCATATAAAGAACTATATTCACTAAATCCTATGTATGGTGAACCACTTTCAACAGAATGCAAGCAGGTGTTCATCAATCAGGCACCAGAAAATCAAAAAAATAATGTTTCTGCAATATTGGAAGCAGCAAAATTATAATGCATTGGAAGCAGCAAAATTATAATGCGCTCCATATTTTAACCATGGAGAATAGAGTTTTTGTTTAATTAATATGTTGCATATCTATATTGTAGAGGCCTAAAAAATTTGGACAGGAATTAATAGAGAAATTAATCTTTGTCAATATGAAAAGAAAACCTCAAAGAAAGATGTAGGTGAATAAAGTACTTTCTGCGATAAAATTTATACGAATAATTTCAACGATAATTTCTGGAGATAATTTCTACATTTGTGGCCATTAATTATTTGAAATTATGAACCGGGGATTATTGAGTATTCTTTTACTGGTGGTGTCAAACAGTTTTATGACACTGGCTTGGTACGGGCACCTTAAATTCAATCTGGAAAACAGGTGGAGTAAATTCGGTCTGTTTGGGATTATACTGATAAGCTGGGGGATAGCCCTGTTTGAGTACTGTTTTCAGGTCCCGGCAAACAGGATTGGGTACAAAGAGTTCGGAGGTCCGTTTACCCTTATGCAGTTAAAGGTTATACAAGAGGTAATCACTCTCACTGTATTTGTCGCTTTCTCACTAATCTTTTTCAGGCAGGAGAGTATAAGAATGAACCATTTTATTGCATTCGCATTCCTGGTTCTTGCCGTCTTTTTTATTTTCAAGGACTAAACCGGGAAACTGATCAGGTTATAACTTAGTCCAGATCCCAGTTTTTAACCAGTTTCCCGTCAACATCCCTGAATGATCCAACCAGAATCATAATCCAGTCTACAAGATTCCAGATAAAAAGAGTTGCCCAGCCAAAGAGGATCTGTAAAACTCCGGAGGTTACCCTTCCTACATAAAACCTGTGCACACCGAACACACCTACACATGTACAGAGTATAAAAGCAAGCAGCCTGCTTTTTGGCGATGCATCGGGATCATAACTTCTGAATCCTTTTTGTTGTGCTCCGCAATGGGGGCAAATCGCTGCATCCCTTTTGATTACCGATCCGCAGGAGTAGCAAAAAATTTCATCAGCTCCTTTGGTTTTTTCTTCGTTGATTATGTGCATAGTTGCGATATTTTGATCAAAGTTAGAAAAAAATGCTCAACGACGAAGATTTTGTCATTTAAATGATTGCCAATAAATTACAAAGCACAAACTTTTGTTTATAAAAAGTTTGTGCTTTGTATATTTCTGATTATATGACGAATGACAAAATCTTCGTCGTTGAATCATCCGCTGCGGCCGTGGCGGTGGTCACCCCATCCGCCTCAGACTCTGACTACGCATCACCATCTGACCCTCTGACTACGCGTCATCCTCAGGCTAGCGTCCCTTTAGACCTGCCTCCAGGAACTTTATGAAGTTGTCAATTTCCAGATCGTACCCCCTGGGCTGAGTAAGGTGATTCTCTGTGAAGGGATCAATCAATGCATAGTATGGCTGGGCATTAACACCGTATTTTGTCATTGCCAGGTGAGCGTTGATCTTGCCAATACTCTTAAGTACCCTTCCGTTTTCACGTGTGATCCAATATTTTTCGTCAGCTTCGGTTTTATCGTCGGCATAAAGTGCAAGAACAACATAATCCTCCTTAAGCATTTTCAGAACCCGCGGATCTGACCATACTCTTGTCTCCATCTCGCGGCAATTAACGCAGCCGTGCCCTGTGAAGTCCACAAATACCGGTTTATTGACCTTCTTCGCATACTCCAAAGCCTCCCCGTACTCAAAGAATCCCTGTAATCCGTGAGGCAGTTTAAGAAAATCGCTGTACATGGGTTTTACTCCCAGATAATCTCCTTGTGTAACAGCACCTTCTGAACTAGTACCACCTTTTTGCTGAGCAAGATTAAAGTCCAGGGATGTAATCGGAGGCATATATCCGGAGAGAGCCTTGAGAGGAGCACCCCACATTCCGGGTATCATATAAACGACAAAACTGAAGACGATTATTGAAAGAGTGAGCCTCCCGACTCCGAGATGCTCTTTGGGTGTGTCGTTTGCAAAACGGATCTTGCCGAGCAGATAAAATCCAAGCAGGGTAAAAACAACGATCCATATTGCAAGGTAAACCTCTCTGTCCAGTATTCCCCAGTGGTATGTCTGGTCTGCCACACTCAGGAATTTAAGACCCAGTGCAACTTCCAGGAAGCCAAGAACCACTTTAACGGAATTAAGCCATCCGCCTGACTTGGGAAGATCTTTAAGCAGGGACGGAGCAAAGGCAAATATTGTAAAGGGCAGAGCAAAAGCTACCGAGAATGCAAACATTGTAATTATCGGTTCCCATATCTCACCCTGGGTTGATTTAATAAGGATTGTTCCGACTATAGGACCGGTACATGAGAAAGAGACCAAAACCAGTGTAAGGGCCATAAAGAAAACTCCCATCACGCCTCCCTTATCGGATTTGGAATCTGATTTGTTAACCAGCCAGCTTGGCATTACGATCTCGAACGCACCAAAGAAAGATGCTGCAAAGATCATGAATACAAGGAAGAATATGATATTCGGCAGCCAGTGAGTAGCCAGCCAGTTAAATATATCAGCTGTTACAGCCTCACCACCGGCAAAGTATGTAACCAAAATTATAATTGCTATGGGTAAAGTATAGAGAGCTACTATTGAAAGTCCGTAAACTGAGGCCATAAATTTCCCCTTAGCTTTTGAGCTTTTTCCATCTTCTGACTGGCTGTTCTTAAGGAAAAACGAGACTGTCATAGGAACCATAGGAAAGACACAAGGAGTAAGCAGGGCAATAAAGCCCCATGCAATAGCTTCAAGAATCACTCCCCAGAGTGACTTTTCCGGTTTACCGGTATTTGCCCCGGAAAGTGCACTCTCATCACTTTGAGAAGCAGCGGAGACCTCCTCCGCTGCTTTTGTAGTGTCGCTTTCATCCCCGGTTGTACTGTCCTGGGCTGAGTTGATGTTAACAGGCACAATATTGGCCGCTGCACTCCTGGTTGCATCAGAATCTGATGTAGTTGCGGATCCTGATCCTGAAGCATCAGTCCCTGCACCGGAAGTTCCGGAAGGTGTGCCGCTTTTTGCTGCCGGTGCTGTTTTGACTGTGTTCTCCTGAGCCG
>JALNXR010000098.1 GCA_023230265.1 Bacteroidales bacterium
ACACAGATTTCAGAAACGAGCTACTCTCCCGCGGAGAGGGTTATGAAGGGATGATATACAGAGAGGTGGCTGAGGCTTTTGGAGAGTCCGCAGAAAAGGGGAAGAGGTTAAGAGATAAGCTCAGTGAGAACAGAGAATATGTTTTTATAGGATTTAATGCTCTGAATCCCTGCGAAAAGAGGTTAATGGATGAACTTAAAACCATGGGTGTTGCCGATTTCTACTGGGATTCCGGCAACTCTTTCGTGAAAGATCCTGCAAACAGAGCTTCTCACTTTATACGGGATAATATCAGACAATTCCCCTCATCTCTGGAGATAAAAGAATATCCGGAAGAACACCCTGTTTTTGAGTTGGTCTCTGTTCCCTCGGCTGTAGGGCAGACCCGGGCAGTGAGGGAGATACTTGAGGAAAGTGGAGGGGATATCGATACGGCCGTAATTCTTCCCGATCCTGACCTGCTTGTGCCTCTGCTAAATTCTCTTCCGGCAAAAGTTGAATCTGTGAATGTTACTATGGGATATCCCCTAAAGTCAGCGTCTATTGTCTCTCTTGCCGAGAGCATTATTGATCTGCAGAAGGGCCGGACATACTATCGCAGGGTGCTTCCGGTTTTAAGGCACAACTATATTAAAATCCTCTCGCCGCAGGCATCATCAGATCTTATATCCAGGATAGTTAACGAAAACCTGGTTTATGTACCGGAAGAGGAGTTTGTTAAGGATCCGTTGCTGTCTCTGATTTTCAAAAAAAATATTGAAGATATTTCTGACTACCTCATATCGGTCATTGAGGCTGTAAACTCCTGTGGAAAAGTAACTCCCATGGAGAGGGAATTTAATTTCGCAATGCTCTCACTAGTTGAGAAACTAAAAGATTCCCGTATTGTGATGAGTGTGGAAACATATGGAAGGATACTGAGAAAAATGGTCTGTTCCACTAACATACCCCTTAACGGAGAACCCCTTTCGGGACTTCAGGTGATGGGAGTTTTGGAAAGCCGGGTACTCAATTTCGAAAATGTAATAATATGTTCTATGAACGAGGGGCTCTTTCCAAAAACACCCTCCATGAACTCCTTTATACCTTTAAACCTCAGAAGAGGCTTTGGCCTTCCCACTTATGAACACTGGGATGCACTTGCCGCATACACTTTTTACAGGCTAATATCCGGGACTAAAAGGGTATTTATGATATATGACTCCAGAAGCGAAGGCCTTAAAAGCGGAGAGGTGAGCAGGTTTGTACAGCAACTAAAATATCACTATGGAGTAAAACTCATAGAAAAGCCGGTGGTTTACAATCTCCCCTCTATTGATAAGAAAAGAGTTGAAGTTCAGAAAACCTGTCAGGTGATGGAGGATACCCGTAAATTTATTTATAATCCTGACGGAAAGCTCTCTGCTAGTTCTCTTAACGACTATATTGAGTGTCCCTTCAGGTTTTTTCTGAAGTATATAAAAGGGGTGACTGAGGAAAAAGAGGTGGCTGAAGGGATAGAGGCAGACACCTTTGGCTCTGTCTTTCATAAGGCAGCCGAGATGCTTTACAGCGATTTTAAAGGGAAGGAGGTAAGCCGGGGTATGTTGCTCACTCTGCATAAAGAGGAAAAAATCGTTGAGGAGATCACAGAAAGGGCTTTCAGAAGTGTCACGGGAATTTCTGACATCCGGGGAAGAAACTATATTGTCTTTACTATGATTGTCAGATATCTCAGGCAACTGTTAATATATGATTCACAGAGAACTCCCTTTGTTTACTATGATTCTGAAAAGAGGGTGAGGACAACATTGTATTTGGATGAGGAGAGCTTCGTAATCTTAAAGGGTTTTCTGGACAGAATAGATTATCAGGGTGATTGCATGAGGATTGTCGATTATAAGACTGGCTCTTTTTCCCTGGAAAACAGCACGATTGAAGCCCTGTTCGAATCCGGAAGGAAAAGCAGCCTGTCAGTGACATTCCAGATGTATCTTTATGCTCTGATGATGGATAAGGAAGAGCTTATTATTACAACCTACAACCTCAAAAGCCTCAGCATCGGTAAAAGAGTTGAGATTTTGGTTAAAAGAGAAGAGCTGGAGAGATTCTCTCTCCTGATTAAAGATCTGGTAAAAGAGATATTAAATCCTGATATACCCTTTATCCATATACCCCAGGAAGAAAAATGCAAATATTGTCCTTTTAACATAATTTGTAGTTAGATGGGTATTTTAAAGATATACAAGGCTTCAGCCGGTTCCGGCAAAACTCACAGACTGACTCAGGAGTACATAAATCTGATCATGTCCTCTTCTGATTCCTACCGGCATATACTGGCAGTCACCTTTACCAACAAGGCAACTGCAGAGATGAAGAGCAGAATTCTTCAGGAGCTTTTTAAAAAATCCCAATCCGATCCGCAGATCAATCAAAGACTTATCTCAATTCTACACGATTACTCCTCCTTTAATATCAGCACAATAGATAAATTCTTCCAGAGTACCCTCAGAGCTTTTGCCCGCGAGTCGAATCTCAATAGCTCATATGGTGTGGAGCTGGACGACAATATGGTTATCAGTGAAGCTGTTGACAGAGTCATCAACAGCCTGGATCTACCGGAAAACCAGGAGCTGCTGGAGTGGTTTATAAATTTTACATTGAGCACTGCCGATGAAGGTAAAAGCTGGGACATACGAAGAGAGATTGAGAAAAAGATTGACAATTTTACCAGAGAGAGTTTTAAGATAATCAGAAGAGAACTGATTACAAATGTCAACAGGTCATTTCTGAGTGATTTTATAAAAGAGATAGACCATATTATTGAATCATTTGAGTCTCAGATGAAGAGCTTGGCCGCGGAGGCAGAAAGGATATTGGAAAGGAACAACCTTGTTTTTGAAAACTTCAAAAATGGTTCCAAAACTCCCCTGAAATATTTCACAAAACTGGACCAGGGGAAAATTGAACCCTGGCCTGATACTTTTGCAGCCCTGGCAGACAATTTCGACAACTGGGTGAGGAGAAATCTCTCCAGAGAGCAACCCGCTCTTTACAATAGTATAGAGAATGCATATTACGATGGTCTTAACGGTTTGGTCAGAGATATTGTAAACAACACCGGTGATTTCAGAGTGTACAGAACAGCTCTCGCCGTCAAAGGGGAGATCTATATACTCGGCATTCTGATTGAGATACAACAACAGATACAGCAATTCTCAAAGGAAAAGAATATATTGCTGTTGTCAGAGACCAATGATCTGTTAAACAGAATAATTAATGGTGACGACGCTCCCTTTATTTATGAGAAGGTGGGCAGCCGGATTGATAACTTTCTGCTTGATGAGTTTCAGGATACCTCCAGGATGCAGTGGGATAATTTTAAACCTCTGATAGGGAACTCTCTGGCTCAGGGCAATATGAATCTACTTGTAGGGGATGTAAAGCAGAGCATTTACCGTTGGAGGGGATCTGACTGGAGAATTTTAAATGAGGGGGTAGATAACTCCTTCCCCGGAGCATCAACAGAGATCAAAACCCTGGATGAGAACTGGCGCTCCGGGGATGAGATTGTAGATTTCAACAACGCCTTTTTCCCCTTTGCATCAGAACAATGTGACAGGCTGCTGGGAGATGACAGTAGTCTGGTTTCATCAGTTTACTCCGGTTCTGAACAAAAACAGGCCGGTGAGACAAAGGTCAAAAAGGGTCATGTCTCTGTGAAATTTATCAGGGAGGAGAATGCTGTAAAATGGCAGGAAGTTGTATTGGATGAACTTGCACCTTTGTTAAAAAACCTCAAAGAGAATGGCTTTAAATTGAGGGATATAACCTTTCTTGTGAGAAGAAACGACGAGGGGACAAAGATTGCGGGCTGGCTGATAGAGAATGGATATCCGGTTATTTCGGAAGATAGTCTGCTTTTAAATTTATCCCCTGCCGTAAAGAAGTTTATAGCAATTCTTAAATTCTTTAACAATCCAACAGATCCTGTAAACAATGCACTTCTTGAATTGATAGAGGTAGAGCCTGAATTTAATTCAGAAATAATCCAACTACCTCTTTACCAGATGTGTGAAACAGTTCAGATCCAATATCTGGGACAGGAGAACAAAACACAATCAGCATATTTGATCTCGCTGCTGGATAATGTGCTGGAATTTTCACGCACAGCTTCTCCCGATCTTAACTCTTTCATTGAGTGGTATGAAGCCAATGGGAATAAACTTTCACTCCCCTCACCCTCGGATCAGGATGCGGTTAGAGTTATGACCATTCACAAAGCCAAAGGGCTCAGCCTGGAGGCGGTAATTGTTCCTTTTATGGAACTCAAGCTACAGGAGAGCAACAGGGAATCGAATAATTATATCTGGTGCAAAGCTGAGCAGGAGCCTTTTAGCAGAATACCTTATCTGCCGGCAAGAAAGACCAAAGAGCTGTTGAATACCTGTTTTGCACAGGATTACAACAGGGAGAGAGGTATATCCTTTGTAGACAATCTCAATCTGGCCTATGTAGCTTTTACCAGAGCAAGAAGGGAGCTTCACATATTTGCGCCGGCTCCAAAAGAAAATGGAAATAGGGATGGGCAACCATCTGTTGCCCGGTTGCTTAATAATTTTCTTAAAGAGTCAGTAAACGCGGATGGAAGCTGGGAGAGGGGAGAGTGGTGCAGGAGGGATGCGGATATCGATAATAAGAATAAAAGAGAGAGAGACGATGAGATTGTTTTAGCTGCATCTGCAGCTCTGCCAGGCTCCCAAAGGCTTAGGTTAAAGTATAGCTATGGGGAGATAATGGATGAAAATAGCCACCGGAACAGCGGGATAATTATGCATACAATAATGTCCAGGATTGTTCACCGTGATGATATTGAAAAAGTTGTAAGTTCTTACATCGGTAAGGGAATTATCCGGGAGTATGATCTCCGGCCGATTTGTGCGACTCTACAGGAATATATGGAATCGGTTGATGAAAGACACTGGTTTGATGGTAGCTACAAGGTTTATAACGAGAGAGATATAATTGAGCCTTCTTCATTTGCGAGCCGTCCAGACAGGATAATGACAGGAGAAAAAATAACAATAATTGTGGATTATAAATTTGGACTCAAAAAGGATAACTCACACATAAACCAGATGAAGAGATATTTAAGATTGACATCTTTAATACGGAAAGGGAAAATTGAAGGGTACTTATGGTATCCCCTCCTTAAAGAGGTTATCCAGGTGAAAAATTCCTGATATTAACACTTTGCCAGATACTCTTCAATTGTCTGCAGTGGAGCATCCTTAAAAATAACAACCTTGTCACGGTCAAGAAGATATAAAGAGGGGGTGGGTCTGAGATCATAGAGAGGCCCTTTGTGAATTGCCATTTCACGATCATAACCGTTAATCCAGGAGTTATCAAGAATTTCTGACCACTGAACCCATTGCTTGTACTCAGGCCCGGTGTAGAGAGTCAGAATTTTTACTCTTTTACCATATTTTCTGATTGTCTCCGACCTCTTCATCTGCTCTATTGTAATCTGGCAGGCCGGGCAGTCGGGATCAATAAAGACCAGTAACAGGTATTCAGAACCGATTCCGTACAGTGACAACTCACGATCACTCCTGTTACAAAATTTAAAATCCTCCGCCCTCTTACCGGGGCGATTTCTGTTTGCAAGATTGAGCTGATAAACAAGGTTTTGTTTAACTGTAGTGTCTGTTTTTGGAGATAAAATCAAACTCTCCAGAAAGGGGATGTAAAGATCCTCGTTCCGGTAAGGGGAGTTTGGATGGTTCAGGCTTTTTTCTGTCAACTCTCTAAAGTGATCAATTACCAGCGAATCTCCCCTGAGAAGCTTTTCTGTGAAGTTTCTGAAAGAGTTCTCTGCAGTTTGACGGGGAACCTGACGGACAAACTGTAAAAAGTTGTAAAAATTAAAATCGAGGTTATCCTTATCCTTAAGAACACTTTGTTTTGTAAAATCCATGTTCTCCCAGAAGTTTCCGGCAATATATGCCAAAGTCTCATTCTGATCAGTTATTATTGCAGGGACCTCTACCATTTTAAAAGTGTTGTTCCCCTCTTTATTGTTCTCTTTCTGATTTCTGCAACCTGGCAGTGCAAAAACCAAACAAATTAAAAAGAGATAAAAAAGATTAATTTTGTACATTACAATTATCCTGTTGGTGAACACACAAATATAGAACTTGTTTGGGACTTTTTTGTTATTAAAGGATAATCGGCAAAGAGTAATTTCGACAAATTATTTATAAAATTAAATTCAGGTAATAGAAACGTGGAAATGGTCAAATCAGATATTGGTGTTTTTGGGCTGGCAGTTATGGGTGAGAATATTGCCCTCAATATAGAGAGTAAAGGATACAAGGTATCGGTCTACAACAGAAACGGGGAGGTTACAAAAAAATTTATTCAGAGCAGAGGTGCAGGGAGAAATATTTATCCAGGATATAGCCTCAAAGATTTTATAGACTCCTTAGCTATCCCCCGGAAAATCATTATGATGGTAAGAGCGGGTGATGCAGTGGATCAGGTAATTGATTCCCTTCTGCCACATCTGTCACCCGGAGATATTCTTTTAGACGGAGGAAATTCAAATCATACAGATACGGCCAGGCGACTCATGAAAGTGGAGGGTGAAGGACTTTTATATGTGGGAACAGGTATATCAGGAGGAGAAGAGGGCGCACTTAACGGACCCTCTCTTATGCCCGGAGGAAGTGTTGAGGCCTGGCCTCAGATTGAGAACATATTTGCTGCAATCTCTGCAAAGGCTAAGGATGGGGCTCCCTGCAGCAGCTGGATAGGACCGGAGGGATCGGGTCACTTTGTTAAAATGGTGCATAATGGAATTGAGTATGCCGATATGCAGATTATTTCCGAGGGGTATTTTCTGCTAAAGAATCTCTTTAAGTTGGATAATACGTCAATCTCATCTCTTTTCAGAAAGTGGAACGAAGGGGAACTGGAGAGCTATCTTACCGGGATCACTTATAAAATTCTGGATTACAGAGAAGATAATGGAGAATTTCTTATTGACAAAATTCTGGATAGTGCAGGACAGAAAGGGACGGGAAAGTGGTCAGTAATCAATGCCATGGAACTCAGTATACCATTTGGTGTAATAGCTGCCGCTCTATTCGAGCGATCTCTCTCTTTCCGGAAAGAGCTTAGGGTTAAAGCTTCTGATCTTTATCAGACCTACTTTGCAGATAACACCGGGATTCTAAAAAACATGGATATCGGAACTGACGATATCATGAACGCTCTCTATGTATCAAAGATTATCTCATATTCACAGGGATTTTCACTTCTTTCAGGTGCTTCAGGTCAATGGGGCTGGAATCTTAAACTCCGGGAAATTGCACGGATATGGAGGAACGGATGTATAATAAGATCTTCATTTTTAGACCATATAGCAAATGCTTATGATAAAGACCCGGACCTTGAACACCTGTTATTGGCTGATTATTTCAAAGATCAGACA
>JALNXR010000337.1 GCA_023230265.1 Bacteroidales bacterium
TTGGCATCATATAGAGCGGCTCCTCCTCAGCGGGGAGCTGCATTGCTTTTCTGACCTGTTCGTCATTAAAAGCTCCGATGGGGCAAGTGCCAAGACCAAGAGCCACAGCCTGCAGGAAAACATTCTCTGCTGAGTGTCCCAGATCCATGCAGACATATCTCTCTCTTCCCCTCTCACCGTATTTTGATGTGATCCGGCTGTAAACAGCACTGTAAAAGAGGCATGCCGGAGCCTCTTCTATCATCTTCTGGTTATATGAGGCGGCGGATAGCTCTTGTTTTATATCTTTGGCAATAACTCTTACAATGGAGTGATTTTTAGGAATGTATCTGTAAACACCTGGCTCCAGTCCTTTTACATCCCTTACAAGAAGATAAATTTCAAGCGGGTATAGAGCACCTGCTGATGGAGCTGTTTTTAATCCGCCGCCAAACCTGGGATTATCCATAGGTTTTGTTACACCATATGCAGCCCAGAGTATCTGGGAAGCCTCTTTGAGAGAGATGGCTTTTCTGGAATATGATCTTTGAGAACGCCGGTTGTACATTGCCTCCTCTACTGAAACAGCACCCTTGGTTTCGGGTGCGGGGAGGGCGTAGATTAAACCTGTTTCAATCTTTTCCTGAGATTTAATGCGGGATGTGTCAATCCAGGTATCCCAAGTCTGAGAATCAGCCATAAAGGGGAGTAATGTCATAATCTGGAAGAATTTTAAAAAGCAGTAAACCTGTATCATATATTATGTATTTTATAATATGTAAATATAGTTAAGATTAAAGAATAAAACAGGAACCAACCATATAGGAGTATGTGCCGGATATGCCAAACTGAATTATTTTCTTTATTTTTATTAATTAGTATAATTAATCAGTAGGGCAAGGCTTTTGAAAATTGTGAATAATATATAAACAAATATTCTTATGAAGAAACTCCAGATAATTTTTTTCTTTTTAACCGGTGGTGCATTGATAATATCTTCTTGCACAAAAAATGAACCTGTTCCATCACCGGAGGATTTTCCTATGACTATTACCGC
This sequence comes from Bacteroidales bacterium, assembly GCA_023230265.1. Classification (GTDB taxonomy): domain Bacteria; phylum Bacteroidota; class Bacteroidia; order Bacteroidales; family UBA932; genus Bact-08. The sequence goes on from JALNXR010000337.1 coordinate 1,037, forward strand.
CTCAATTCTACCTTTTACTGATACAAAAGCCAGAATTGAGAATGCTAATGTTAAGTGGGAGGAGGGAGATAAATTCGGATTATTTGAAAGAGAAGGAGCACTTTATAAAAATTCCAATATCGAATTTTCTCTTTCAAACGGAGCCGGAAACAACACGGCTACTTTTACCGGTTACGCTTCCGGCAATGAAGGATGGTCTGTAAAGGACAAAATATTTATGGCTTATTATCCTTACAGTAAGACACAGATGATGGCCAGTGAACTTGTGTTTTCAACACCTGTGACACAAATCCAGAATGTAAGTGATCCTGAGGCGCATTTGATAACAAACAACTGTATGGTATCGAGAAGTGAAATTTCTGCGTCCAGTGATCCTTCGCAGGCATCAATTCAGTTCACTCCACTGTTGGCCAAGCAGGATTTTGTAATTGTAAACAACACAAGTTCATCTCTTACTATAGGTGGTGTGGACTTTAAATCAATGGTGGGGGATAATATCTTCTATTCTAAAGGAAAGTTCAGTCTGCGCGACATGGCATTTGAGTATCTGCCATCTAACAGGTGTTCACAATACACCGTTAACCTGAGTGACAGCGTGACAATAGCTGTGGGAAACAGTTACAGGTTATCTATGATGATTTTTCCGGCTCTGATACCGCAAAATACTGGAATAATACTTGTAGTCAAAAATTCAAGGAAAAATCTGGAACTGAGATCATTCATTACTGACGAAAGCGGAATGAATTATCTCTCGGGAAATCTCTATGAAAGTACAATTTCTCTTACAGAAGCCTCATTTGCCCAGTCTGAAATTGTCACCCTGGCAGGCAATCAAAACTCCTTTATTGTTAAGGCTCCCCAATATGAAGGTTTAACTAACCAGTACCTGATACCGTTAACAAGGGTGAACGCTTACTGGGGCCCTGAATATGCAAATGTTCCTACGAATATTATTAACGGAGACACAAAGTGGGTTGCCGAAATTATCTGGAAAGATGTTGATGTCTCAGGCGACATTAATCTTATAGAACTCACCGAAAGTCAATCATCCGGTACAGGCCCGTTGGGACATATAGGAGTTTCTATAAATCACGATGCTGCTGAACCGTATGGGAATGCTGTGATCGGGATAAGAAAAGCAGATGCCAACTTCAATCCGGTTGGGGACTATTTGTGGAGCTGGCATATATGGGTTTCTGATTATGACGGGCAGTTGCATGACTATTCAGGTACAAACGGATACAAATTAATGGACAGGAATCTGGGAGCGAAAAACAATAACAAAGGAGATGTCGGTGCCCTTGGTCTTCTGTATCAGTGGGGCAGAAAAGATCCGTTTATAGGAGCATCAGCAACATCCTTCCCGGATGATGCCAGTGCAGCTTATGCACCTACAACATACAACTGGCCATCTCCTGTTCCTTACAGTACAGGAGGGACTATGAGTTACGCTGTTCAACATCCTACAACGTTTATTACCAGTGAAGACGGTTCTACTTTCAATCCCATGAAATCAGACTGGATGCAGGTACCTGACAGCTATCTATGGAGCAATAGTGAAAAAACCATTTACGACCCCTGTCCAAAAGGATACAAAGTGGCCAGGCGTAATTCCTGG
>JALNXR010000193.1 GCA_023230265.1 Bacteroidales bacterium
CTTGCTGCTTTCGGAAATCCTCCTTGTAGGCCTGTAGGAATGGGAGGTAAAGTATTCTGTAGACTGACCGATTATTATTCCGGCAAGAAGACCTGTCACAACCGAGAAGTAGATCCCCAGCCAGTTGTCTATTCTAAGATAGCAGAGGATCAGAAAAGTTGCGGCCGCAATGAGTAATGAGCTGAAATTCACCCCCTTGCTAAGCGAGCCGAGCAACTCCTTCATACCTGCACCCTCTTTGGTTTTTACCAGGTATATACCGGAAATTGAAAGCAGAATTCCCACAGCTGCAATCAGCATAGGAGCAAAAACAGCCTTAAGCTGAAGGGATGTATCAAAATAAAATGCCGAGGCTCCAAGAGCAGCTGTTGCCAGTATTGCACCGCAGTAAGACTCATAAAGGTCCGCACCCATTCCTGCAACATCACCCACATTATCGCCCACATTATCAGCAATGGTGGCAGGATTTCTCGGGTCATCCTCAGGTATCTGTGCTTCGACCTTTCCTACCAGATCCGCTCCTACATCGGCTGCCTTTGTATATATGCCCCCGCCGACCCTGGCAAAAAGTGCCTGGGTGGAGGCACCCATCCCGAAGGTGAGCATTGTTGTGGTTATAACCACAAGTTTCTGAGCTCCGGTAATCTCGACAAAATTATCAAGTACAATATACCATACCGAAATATCGAGCAATCCCAGTCCTACCACTACAAGTCCCATCACGGCACCTGATCTGAAGGCAAGTTTAAGACCGCTGTTGAGAGACCTGCGGGAAGCATTTGCGGTTCTTGCTGAGGCATAAGTTGCTGTCTTCATACCTATAAAACCTGATAGCCCGGAGAAGAAACCTCCGGTAAGAAACGCAAATGGGACCCATGGATTCTGCACTCCAAAGCCGTAGGCAAGGAGTGCAAAGAAAAGACTGAGAACTATAAAGACTATAGTAACCACTTTGTATTGCTGCCTTAGGTATGCCATAGCACCCTGCCTTACATACAAAGCTATCTCCTTCATTGTCACTGTCCCTTCACTCTCTTTCATCATCTGTTTGAAGAAGATGTATGCAAACAGCAGTGCGAGTACGGCTGCAGCAGGAGCAAAGTAAAAAAGTTGATCAACTGTCATAGTATTTAGTTTAGATTATTATTCGTATGGTCAGATTATTATCCGTATGAAATCTTCCCGGGGAATTCCCGGTTTTATACTTAGTGCAATTTTTTGCAGCATTGCTGTCTCTCCTGTCGAAAAAAAGAGGGTTCTGCCCTCTGTACTAAAGAGCTTATCCTGGAGCAAACCTTTTTCAGCCATAACATTTCTTGTGTGTCTCGCTACAGCCGGTGCCGGATCGACAATAGTGATCCCGTTCCCGGCCACAATTCTGATCTGATCTGCAAGGAAGGGAAAATGGGTGCATCCAAGCACAATATGGTCAGCCCCTGCCTCAACCATAGGCATAATATAATTTTTTAACAGTTCAGCGGTCTGCGGAGAATCTGTCAGATCATGTTCTACAGCCTCAACCAATCCGGCACCTGCCTGCTGGATAACTTTAACATCTGACGCAAAATGCTCCAGGGTGTTGTTATATAATTTTCCTTTAAATGTAGCCTGAGTGGCCAGAACACCTATTACTCCTGTAGCTGAATGAATAGCAGCAGGTTTAACAGCTGGTTCCATACCAATAAAAGGAATTGTGTAGTTTTTTCTGAGGGTTTCAATTGCTGCTGCTGTGGCAGTGTTACAGGCAATCACAATGACAGATACATCCTTTTTGATCAGGAAATCCACAGCTTTGATCACTCTATCAACAATCTCCTGTTGTTTCCTTGAGCCGTAGGGACAAAAAGCATTATCAGATAAATAGATAAAATCAGAAAATGGCAGCTCCTTAAAAAGTTCCCTCCATACAGAGAGTCCTCCCACACCGGAATCAAAAATACCTATTACAGACCTTTCAGATTTCTTTTCTTTCATATAAAAAAAGAGTCGCCCTTTAACGGGGGCGACTGTAAAGTTACAAAAAAATTATTTTTCTCAGCATTTTATTGAGCTGGTGCTCCTTCCTGTGGCTGAGGTATCTGCATCGGTACTTTATCTGCCGGTATATTTAGTTTGGCTTTTGCAATAGGCAGTATATCTGTGCTTTTATCCTTGTCAAAATAGGCAATAGGACCTGTGGAAATGTCAAAAATATAGGTAAATCCCTGTTCTTTACCAATTGCTTCGATTGTTTCCTTTGCTTTCTGATACACCGGTTCAAAAAGCAGCTGTCTCATCTGCTGAAATTCGTACTCGGCTTTTTCATTGAACTGATTGTAACTGCTCTGAATATCCTGAAGTTCTTTTTGCTTTATCTCCAGGGTAGCAGCTGTCCAGGTTGCCTGTTTTTGCTGATATTGCAATAATTTTGACTGATATTCGTTCGAGATCTCTAACAGGGTTGCCTGCAGGTCTTGTCTGTGTTTATCCAGTTTGACAAGCGCACTGTCTCTCTCCGGCATCACATTAATAAGTTCCTGAGAATTGATGTGGCCGAATTTGAACGTCTGTGCAAAAGATGTTGTGGCCGAGAGTAAAAAAATTAAGAGTAAAGCTCTTGTAAAATGTTTCATATTAAAAATCGTTTTTAGTTTCTATTTTTTATTAGTTCAATTTATTGATTCATCATCTCAAGCACCCTCTTTGACAGGTCATAACGGGGATTGTAGTAAATAACTCCCTGCATTGCAGAGATATCGATGACCATTCCCAGATCTTCACTCTCTGCTATCTCTTTTACCACTGTCTCAAGCCTGGTCATTACCGGTTCAAGCAACTCTCTGGAACGTACAGAGAGAGCTCCTTCCTGTCCAAAAAAGCTCTTTTGTAGCTCTTTGGCCGATCTCTCAAGACTGATTATCTGAGATTCGGCTTCGCGTTTCTGCGATTGAGACAAAGAGTTCTTCTGTTGCTGATATTTATTATAAAGTTCCTCCACTCTCTTCATCTCGGACTGCACCTGTGATTCATATTGTTTTCTTAGTCTCTCTATCTGCTGTGTTGCAGCTACATACTCCGGCACTTCGTTCAGAACGGACTGCGAGTTAATATACCCTGTTCTTTGGGCAGAAAGAGAACCGGCAGAAATTGTCAGAAACGTAATTATCAGTAAAAATGTCTTTTTCATAACAAATCCTTTTTAGATATCTTAAAACTGTTGTCCTATGAGAAAATGGAAATTACTTCCACCTTTTGCTTTATCACCCACTGGATCAAAGCCGTAACCCCAGTCTATTCCAAGCATTCCAACAATTGGAAGAAGTACTCTCACTCCCACTCCTGCAGATCTCTTTATCGAGAATGGATTGAAATCTCTTATGTCTGACCACGAGTTACCTCCCTCTAAAAAGAGCAGAGCGTAAATCGTTGACTGAGCTTCCAGTACCAGCGGATACCTCAGCTCAATTGTGAATTTATCGTAGACATTTCCGGAATAGGCATTGTTCACCATAGGAGTGAGGGATGAGTTGGAATATCCTCTCAATCCAACCACCTCGGTCCCGTAAGTATTATAACCTGACATCCCGTCTCCTCCAACCACATATCCCTCAAACGGAGAGTAGCCGAGATCTCTGTTGTAAAAGCCCAGGTATCCGAAAAATGCTCTGGTCATCAGCACCAGATCTCCTGTAAGAGCTGTAAACTGAGTGCCTTTAAATGTCCATTTGTGATACTCTATCCACTTGTACCTCTCACTGTCGGTCATGTTCTTGTAATCTGTGTCGGCCGGTCTGAACAGAGAATAAGGAGGTGTAATTTGCAGTCCAAGTTCAAAATCGGATCCGCTCCTGGGATAAATTGGCTGGTCGGTGGAGTTCCTCTGTAATCTGACTTTATAACTGAAGTTATTGGAGATACCGTCTGAGAATATAAAATAATACTGCCAATCGTGGAGTTTGTAGGATTGCAGGCTGAGTTCGTTGTATAGCACAAACCAGTTATCCGGCCACTTAAGTCTTGTACCTATACCTACAGCCGCTCCAAAAACCTCCATGCTCTGGTCAGAGTTCTGATAGAAGTAATAGGAGTTTGTCTGTCTTGTATAATAAGAGGATACGCTAAATGATGTAGGTTTATTTCCAAAGAGCCAGGGCTCAACAAAACTTGCCGTAAAGGCTGTATAGTAGGTGCCGTTGGTTTGGAAACGGATCGCCAGCTGCTGTCCGTCACCGAGAGGGACAGGCCTCCATGCCTGTTTATCAAAAATTCTTCCTATGGAGAAGTTGTTAAAACTCAATCCCAGGGTCCCCACAAAGGTGTTTCCACCCCATCCGCCTGCAATTTCAAACTGGCTGTTGGATTTCTCCTCCACGTTATATGTTACATCGACAGTGTTATTTATCTGGTTCGGGATAATGCTGATTGCCGATGGTGATTGCAATTTCTCGGGTTCAAAATGGCCCATTGTAGCAAGTTCTCTGAGTGATCTCTCAATCTGAGTCTGCTGATAGAGGTACCCGGGTCTGGTAAAGAGCTCTCTTCTGGCAATTTTTTCGTT
>JALNXR010000003.1 GCA_023230265.1 Bacteroidales bacterium
TGTATGCAAAGGTAAGTAGCATAAATCTTGTAAAATAGGCGGGGTTCAACGAACGGTTACAGTATAGTTTTTTGAAAAATTTGTACAACACATACAATCAGCGCTTTATAAAATTTGCTAACACCTATGTCCCGTCCTAAAATAGGTTGACTCAAAATCAACAAGAAATAGCGTTAATAAAAAACATAGGACTCGAAGACTTAGTTGCTCTTTAAGTTATAAGTGAAGCTTTATGTTAAACTATTCCCATCCTTCGCAGCTGCACATCAGATTGCGATCGCCGTAGCCATTGTCCACACGGGTAACATGAGGCCAGAACTTATTGTCGCGTATCCACTCCAGAGGATATGCTGCCATCTCTCTGCCGTATTTATGATTCCAGTTATCGCCGGAAACCTCAACTGCTGTGTGGGGTGCATTTTTAAGAGGGTTGTCAGCCTTGTCAAGTTCTCCTGATTTGATAGCCTCACACTCTTTCCTGATAGAGATCATCGCCTCAATAAATCTGTCAAGCTCTGCCTTTGGTTCACTTTCAGTTGGTTCAATCATGAGCGTTTCGTGAACAGGGAAAGAAAGGGTTGGAGCGTGGAAACCGTAGTCCATAAGACGTTTTGCAATATCGGTAGCATCCACTCCATACTCTTTTGAGTAGTGTCTGATGTCGATTATACACTCGTGCGCTACCCTGCCTGTGCCCTCTTTCCCGACAGCTTTTCCCCTGTAGAGGGTTTGAAAACCTGCTTCTGCAAGTTTCACCGACATGTAATTAGCATTGAGAATTGCGATTTTTGTTGCTTTGGTAAGTCCTTCCTCTCCAAGAAGTTTGATATAGGCGTGAGTCACAGGCAATGCAGAGGGATATCCGAAAGGTGTTGAGCTTACGGCCTTAACGCCTTTTGTGCCATAGGTTCCGCAGTTGTCTGTCGTGCACCCTGCATCTTCAAGATGGGGGTGTCCCGGAAGATAGGGGGCAAGTTTTTTGTTTACACAGATCGGGCCGATTCCGGGGCCGCCGCCGCCGTGAGGAATGGCAAAGGTTTTATGAAGGTTCAGGTGGCATACATCCGCTCCAATGAAGCCCGGATTGGTAAGCCCCACCTGTGCATTCATATTTGCGCCGTCCATATAGAACAATCCTCCGTTTTCGTGGACAATTTTTGCCATTTCCCTGATCTTCTCCTCAAAAACTCCATGGGTTGAGGGGTAGGTTATCATAGTGCAGGAGAGCCTGTCGCGATACTCTTCTGCCTTCTGTCTGAATTCATCTACATTAATGTTGCCGTTTTCATCGCAGGAGATAAGGACAATCTCCATACCGGCCATTGCTGCGGATGCCGGGTTTGTACCATGGGCAGATGTAGGTATCAGGACGATGTTCCTTTGGGGATTTCCGTTGGCTATGTGATACGAGCGGATAGCCATCAGCCCTGCATACTCTCCGGCAGCACCTGAGTTTGGCTGCAGAGAGCAGGCATCCAGCCCTGTTATGACTGCAAGATCATGTTCAACCTCTTTGATCATCTCCATGTAACCTTCGGCCTGATCCAGCGGAGCAAAAGGATGCATATTGGTAAGCTCACTCCAGCTCATGGGAAACATCTCCACAGCAGCGTTAAGCTTCATTGTGCAGGAGCCGAGCGGAATCATTGAATGAGTCAGAGAAATATCCCTTCTCTCCAGCTTTTTGAGATACCTCATCATCTCGGTTTCTGAGTGGTATTTGTGGAACACATTGGCAGTGAGATAACCTGATGTCCTCTCCATAAATATTTTATTGTCAACACATTCTCCTGGGCATTCAGAAAGTTTAACGTCAAAAATGGCTAGTATTGCCAGTGCCTCTGTGCAATTTGAGAGTTCATCAAAGCTGATGCGAACCTTAGAATTGCCCGGATAGTAAAAGTTAAACTGTTTAGCCTCTGATTTCTTCTTTATATCGGCAGTATTGACATTGTTTATCTCAATTGTGTCAAAGAAGTTCTCAGAAGAGAGTCTGTATCCTGCTTTTTTAAGCCGGGAGGCGACCACATGAGCATATTTCCACGCATTTAAAGCTATTGATTTTATCCCTTCCGGACCATGATAAACTGCATACATGCCCGTCATTGAGGCCATAAGCGCAGTTGCTGTACAGATATTGGAGGTTGCCTTTTCTCTCTTGATATGTTGTTCCCTGGTCTGAAGAGCCATCCTGAGAGCCGGTTTCCCCAGCCTGTCCATCGATACACCGATTATTCTTCCCGGAATGTGCCTTTTGTACTCTTCCCTGGTTGCCATAAAGCCGGCAGTCGGACCTCCAAAACCCATCGGAAGGCCAAACCTTTGAGCAGTGCCTACGGCGATGTCTGCACCCCATGCAGCGGGTTCCTTAAGCAGTGCAAGTGCCAGCAGATCGGTAACAGCAGTTACAAGAACACCTTTTGAATGCGCCTTTTCGCAGAAAGAAGTGTAGTCACACACCTCTCCGTTTGCAGCAGGATACTGAAGAACTGCTCCGTAACATTTTTCGTCTAACTCAAATGTTCTGAAATCCCCGCTTACAACCTCTATTCCCAGAGCCTCTGCCCTTGTGCGGATCACTGCCTCTACCTGGGGGAAAATATTGGAATCTAAAAACACCCTGTTCTTTCCGGCCTTGACAGCATCCCTGGAACGGAGTTCGTACATCATTCTCACGGCCTCACCTGCTGCGGTTGAGTCATCGAGCATGGAACAGTTAGCAATTTTAAAGCCGGTAAGATCCGATACCATAGTCTGAAAATTGAGCAAAGCCTCAAGCCTGCCCTGTGAGATCTCTGCCTGATAAGGTGTATAGGATGTGTACCAGGAGGGGTTTTCAAATATATTGCGGATAATAACGGGAAGGGAGGCTGTTCCGTAGAAGCCCTGACCTATCATTGAACGGAAATTTTTGTTTTTTGAAGCTGTTGCTTTAAGTTTTGCAAGATATTCGTGTTCGCTTAAAGCTTTGTCCAGAAGAAGTGGTTTGTCAAGGAGAATATCATGCGGAATGGTCTGTTTTACAAGATCATCCAGGTTTTTAACATCTATTGCGGCAAGCATCTGTGCCTCATCTTCCTTACGGGGTCCATTGTGGCGATCGACAAAAGAGAGTGACATATTATTCTATTTATTAGACATTTATTATGAATTATATCTTGCAAATGTAATTATATTTCCAGAAAAAGTTGGTATTAAAATATTTTTCTATTTTTGTCGGTACTAAAACCAAAATCTAATGAGTTTACTTAACAGAAAAATTTCTGAACTTGCAGAAAGAAGAGCAAGAGCAGAACAGGGAGGTGGGCCCACAGCCATAGCGAAACAGCGAGCTATGGGAAAACTTCCTGCCAGAGAGAGGATTAGTCAACTTCTTGATGAGGGATCATTTTTCGAATACGACCTTTTTATCGAACATGACGCCCGGGGATTCGGACTGGACGGGAAAGATCTTGCGGGTGACGGTGTAGTTATCGGAACCGGGACAATCAATGGAAAAGCCGTTGCAATATATGCCCAGGATTTCACTGTCGCCGGGGGGTCGCTTGGATCTATGCACGCCCGTAAAATAGCCAAGATCATGGACTATGCCCTCAAGATGAGGATGCCTTTGATTGGTATCAACGATTCAGGAGGTGCAAGAATTCAGGAGGGGGTCAATTCTCTTGCAGGATACGGTGAGATTTTTTACAGAAACACAATTGCCAGCGGTGTAATTCCACAAATCTCAGTAATACTCGGACCCTGTGCAGGCGGAGCTGTCTACTCTCCCGCGCTTACCGATTTTGTATTTGTTGTGGACAAAATATCCAAGATGTTTATTACAGGTCCGGAAGTTATTAAGTCCGTTCTGGGAGAAGAGATAGATATGGAATCCCTGGGAGGAGCGAGAGTTCACAGTGAGATAACCGGCAATGCACACTTCTTTGCTTTAAGCGAGAGTGAGTGCTTCGATCAGATTAAGACACTGCTTGACTACATACCTGCACATAATGAGGCCAAAGTTGCCGTTTGCTGCAAGGATGGGAAATACCCGGGCCCAAAGAAATCTTTAAAAATTGAAAGGATTGTTCCTGTCGATCCTACTAAACCCTACGATGTAAGAGACGTTATTAAGGCAGTGACTGACGAATCAAAGTTTTTTGAGGTTCAACAGATGTGGGCTGCAAATATTGTTGTAGGATTCGGCCGGATAAACGGCAACACAGTCGGTTTTGTTGCCAATCAGCCGCTAGTTCTTGCAGGTGTTCTGGATTGTGACTCTGCTGACAAAGCTGCACGCTTTATCCGTTTCTGTGATGCCTTTAATATCCCGCTTGTTACATTTGAGGACCTTCCCGGATATCTGCCCGGAGTGGACCAGGAACACGCAGGGGTTATAAGGCACGGTGCAAAGCTGCTCTATGCATACAGCGAGGCAACGGTTCCCAAAGTGACGATAATTTTAAGAAAAGCTTACGGCGGTGGCTACATAGCAATGAACTCAAGACACCTGAGAGCCGATTTTGTATTTGCGTGGCCCATGGCAGAGATTGCGGTGATGGGTCCGGAAGGGGCAGCCAATATTATCTTCAAAAAGGAGATTATGGAATCCGAAAATCCGGAAGCTACCAGAAAAGCAAAAGTTGAGGAGTATAAACAAAAATTTGCAAACCCCTATGTAGCAGCCTCAAAAGGCTACATTGATTCAGTCATTGATCCTAAAGACACCAGGAATTATATTGTAAATGCCCTTGAGGTTTCAAAGGAAAAATCGGTTAAGGGCCCGTCAAAGAAACACGGAATTCCACCATTTTAAAAATTTCTCCTATGAAAAATACAGATAATTTGGACACTCTGCAGATAACCCAGCAGGGAAGAAAATATAAAACGACCCTCACCAATAAATATAAAAACCGGAAAATATGGAAAAACCCGGATCCCCGGGAGATATACTCCGTAATTCCCTGCACTGTATCTGCTCTATATACAAGTGAGGGAGCCAAAATTGAAAAGGGTGACAAAATACTGGAGTTTGAGGCTATGAAGATGAAAAACATCCTGATTGCACCGTTTTCCGGCAAGGTTGAAAAAATCTTTGTTAAGCAGGGGGATAAAATTGCAAAAGGATTTCTGATGCTTATCCTTCAAATGAAAGAGGGTGAGACTGACAGAGATGCTACCTCCATCTCTCCAGATCCAATCGGATAAAGATAAATAAGAGAATAGTAAAACTCCAGAGAGAAGACCCCCCGTAGCTTATAAAGGGGAGAGGTATTCCTATCACCGGTACAAGTCCGATTGTCATTCCTATATTGATGAAGAAATGGAGAAAAATTACTGATGCAACGCAGTATCCGTATACCCTGGCAAATGTGTCCTTTTGCTTTTCAGCCAGGGAGATTATTCTTATCAGCATATAGGTGTAGATTAAGAGTATAAAGAGAGAGCCCATAAATCCGTACTCTTCACCTACTGTGCAGAATATGAAATCTGTGCTCTGCTCAGGAACAAAGTTGAATTTTGTCTGTGTTCCCTGAAGAAATCCCTTACCCGCAAACCCTCCCGAGCCTATTGCAATCTTTGACTGATGCACATTGTACCCGGCACCCTGCAGATCTTCTGTGATACCCAGCAGGTTCTCAATTCTTGCCTTCTGGTGTTCCTGCAAAACTTTATCAAATACAATGTTAACAGAAAATATCAGAATCAGATATGCCAGAGATGACAGTAAAATATTCCACATATAGAGTTTTTTTTCTCTGAATGTGCTGATAATGTGATATACAAAAGGGGGAAGAACGGCTATCAGGGGCCATATGAAGAGTGGCCAGTGGGAGATGGTTTTTGAAATTGATAGATTCCCCAGCCGGGGAGAAAATATGATCAGGGGGAGATATAATATTAAAAATAAAATATGCCTGATAAGATTCCTGGTGAAGATCCCTCTTGCTATAACCATAATTGAAAAGAGGATGGTTATAGATATAAAGGGAGAGTTTGTCAGAGTGATCACAAAGAGCAGGATAGCAATCAAACCAAGTATTATTACCCATCCGCTCAATCCTTCCCTGTAGAGCATGAATGTAAAACTCAGGTAGACCAGAGCTGAGCCGGTCTCTTTTTCCATTACTATCAGCATCATGGGGATCAATATAACTGCAGCAGTTTTCCAGTAACCGGTCAGATTTTTAAGTCTGAAATTATAACCGCCCAAAAGGGATGCAAGAGCCAGGGATGTGGTAATTTTTGAAAACTCTGCAGGTTGAATCCTCAGTGGACCGGCAACCAGCCAGGATCTGGAGCCGTTTACCTCCACACCCAGTACAAGTACGGACAGAAGCAGAATAATACTGATTCCGTAGAAAATCCACGCAGCGACATTGTAAACTTTGGGATTGATGACAAAAATTATTAGAGCGGCAATAATGAGGGATGAGACTATCCAGATAAACTGCATTCCGGAACGTTGGGAAAAGTCCATTATTCCGGTAGAGAGCTCAGGGTCGTAAACAGAGGAGAAGACACTAAGCCAACCACTTATGACCAATATCAGATAACAGGTTATTAATGGCCAGTCAAGCTTTCTGTAAAGTTGCAATGTGTTCATCTCGGCACGTTTACAATAGTGTTTCCGTTAAAAACATACTCCTGAAGATCTTTTCTTGAGATCTCCCCCTTAAGATATTTTTCCACCAGCAGGGAGGCTATGGGTGCAGCCCAGGTAGCACCGAAACCTCCGTTCTGGATATAAGCAGCCACTGCAATTTTAGGATTGTCTTTAGGAGCAAAACATATAAAGACTGAGTGATCTTTTCCGTGAGGATTCTGAGCCGTTCCGGTTTTGCCACATATATCCAGCCCGGATACTGCTGCCCTTGTCGCTGTGGCACCTGAACCGGGAGGAGCATTAACAGCCAGGTACATACCATGAATAATCTTGTTGAAATGTTCCTGATCTATCTTTGTATAGTGCTTCTGAGAGAAATCGGCATTTATCAAGGTATCCTGAACCCCTTTTATGATATGAGGTGTATAGTAGAAGCCTCTGTTTGCTATTGTTGCAGCAAAGTTGGCCAGGTGCAGAGGCGTCACACCTATCTCACCCTGTCCGATGGCAAGAGAAATGATTGATAGTGAGCTCCATCTGTTTTTACCGTGAATCCTGTCATAAGTAGAGACATCGGGAAGGGTTCCTCCCTGTTCAGAGGGGAAATCACTTCCGAGCTTCTCTCCGAATCCCATGCTGGTAACATATTCCCTCCATTTATTAAAAGCTGATGCAATGCCCGGATATTTTTTGTTGTCCATTATATTTCTAAATGCATAGCAGTAAAAAGCATTGCAGGACATCATAATAGACTGGGTAAAATTGACAGGAGAGGGGTGGGCATGGCAGGCAACACCTCTCCCGATATGATATCCCATACTGCATGGGTATCGTGAGGTTGTGTCAATTACACCCTCCTGAAGTGCAATAAGGGCATTAACCAGTTTAAATACTGATCCGGGAGGATAAGGAGACATTACGGCTCTGTTAAACATAGGTTTAAGAGGATCTTTCACCAGTTCAGCAAAATATTTATTGATACTGGCAAGTTTTTCTACATCTATGCCCGGGCTGGAAACCAGGGTTAGTATCTCCCCGGTGGAGGGTTCTATTGCCACCAGGCTTCCTGCCTTGTTCTTCATAAGGTCCTCCCCGTATTTTTGCAGGGGGGCATCAATAGATGAGATAAGATTTTTCCCGGGGATGGCATCCATGTCGTATTTGCCATCCGCAAAGCCTGATTTTACCTTATTATGTACATCCCTGAGATAGATATTGTACCCCTTCCTGCCCCGGAGCAGACCCTCATAAGATTGTTCCAGTCCTGTTCTTCCAACATAGTCACCTCTTTTGTATTCAGGATTTCTTCTGAGAAAAGCGGTGTCCACCTCAGTAATGTAACCCAGCAGGTTTGCCCCGGCGTTGCAGGGATATGATCGTATAGTTCTGGATACAGCACTGAATCCCTCAAATTTATATGACTTTTCTATAAAAAGGGCATACTCTCTGAAGGAGATTTGCTTTACAAAAGGGAGAGACTGATAACCTATCCTTTTTCTGTTTTTTCTGTACTCTTTAAAGGTCTCTCTCACTGTCAGGGGATCCAGGGAAAATATTCCGCAAAGGTCGAGAGTGTCAAAATCCCTCACTTCGTAAGGTGTGACCATTATATCGTATGAGGTTTCATTTCCCACCAGGATATTTCCGTCTCTGTCCAGAATCAATCCCCTTGCGGGATATCTGGTCTCATACCGGAATGCATTGTTGCTGGCAGTTATCTTATACTCCTTATCTAATATCTGCAGCGAAAAAAGTCTTACCGCAATTATTGCCGACACGGCAATAATCCCAATTATCAGAATATTGTTGCGTTTGAATTCAAAAGCCATTTAAAGGAGTTTTAACCTCGGTTCTTGTAAAAAATCCCGTATTCACTCAGTAAAATGATCAGGGTGTTCACAAAGATACTTAAGAAATACCTAAGGAGGGACTGAAATGAAAAGATCATGGAAAAATTCTCCAGTATCTCCACCACAGCCTGATGAATCATCAATCCGGCGATAATAAAGTACAAGAACCTGGTAAGACCAAGTTCTGACAGCCCCGGTCTGGAACTCTTGTCAAGTCCGGCATGCGGTACTGCCATTTTGAGCAGCAGAGGCTGAACAAAGGAGAGGAATGTTGCTGCAGCTGCGTTAAGCCCCAGAATAAAACCTCCGGTAAGGTCAACACCAATACCCAGCAGAAACGACATTAAAAGCCTTTCATATAAAGGAATTTTTGCAGGAAATGTGAGAATCAGCAGAGGATACAGAGCAATAAAAAATAGTGGCCCGAAATTTATAAAGTTGCTCAAAAGGGCCTGAAGCAGGATAAATACCGCAATTATCAGAAATATCTCAGATCTACTTTTCATACTCCTGTGTAAGTTTGTCCAACTCCTCTTTATTCCTGTTTACCACCACATTAACAAAGTGTAGTGTTCTGAAATCCTGAAACAGCCTCACCTCTATCTGGTGATGGGAGCCCATTACAATTTTTGATTTCCTGATTCTCCCCAGAGGAATGTCTGGGGGGAATATGGTTGAAAGTCCGCTTGTTGCTACAGTGTCTCCTGTCATTACAGGAATATGCTGCGGAATCTCAGATAAAATTGCTGTCTGAGCAGATCTGCCATCCCAGGTAAGTGGTCCGTAAGCTCCTGATGAGACAATTTTGGCACTCACTGCCTGTGAAACATTTAAAAGGGAAATCACGTAGGCATAATTATCAGAGACAGACCGTATAACACCAGCGACTCCTTCTGAAGAGATCACCCCCATGTCTTCCTTAATTCCGTCCTTAGATCCCTTGTTTATAATTAAATAGTTATGCAAACGGTTGGTGCTCATCCCCACAATTTTGGCGGGGATATAGTAAAAAT
This sequence comes from Bacteroidales bacterium, assembly GCA_023230265.1. Taxonomy (GTDB): domain Bacteria; phylum Bacteroidota; class Bacteroidia; order Bacteroidales; family UBA932; genus Bact-08. Next base: position 9,453 of record JALNXR010000003.1, read on the forward strand.
CTGAGTTCTCCCCCTTTTCCGCCCTCCCGGAAGAATCATCTCTGTGAACAAAAGCAGAGTCTCTGTTTTCTGTAAGAGTACGGTAATAAGAGAGCTGGTTTAAAAGGCGGGTATTCTCTTTTGAGAGCTGATCGTTTATCTCCCTTAAGGAGAAGTAGTAGGTTATCCCGGAGCGAAAATTATATAACTTTTCCCCCAGGTATGCTACTGCTCCTTCTATTCTGATCTTCTGCACTATTGAATCATTGGCCATCAACATCAGTGCAACCGCCTCCAGAATGAGGAAGGTCAACACTCCTGCAAGCAGGGGTTTGACTGAGGTTTTTGCGGCCATCGGTTATCGCATTAAGAATGGCAGTTTATCTGCATTTTTCAAAGCTATGCTTGTTCCCCTTGCAACGGCATGAAGAGGATCATCTGAGACATGAAATTTAATGTTGATCTTATCATAAAGTCTTTTGTCCAGACCTCTGAGAAGAGCGCCACCTCCGGTTAGGAATATTCCCTTCTGGACGATATCTGCATAAAGCTCCGGAGGGGTCTGTTCCAGTACTGATATAATTGCAACCTCGATTTTGGCAAGAGACTTGTCTATGCAGTGAGCTATCTCCTGACTTGTGACACTAACCTCAACAGGATGGGCTGTCATAAGATTGGGACCCCTTACCAGATAGGGTTCCGGATACTCGTCAAGTTCCGAAAGGGCAGCACCAACCTTAATTTTTATATCCTCTGCTGTGAGTTCACCGATCTTTATGCTGTGCTGCTGTCTCATATACTGCTGGATTTCGTAGGTAAAAACATCCCCGGCAACCCTTATGCTCTGATTTATAACAATCCCCCCCAGGGAGATGACTGCTATTTCTGAAGTTCCCCCTCCTATATCCACAACCATATTTCCGGTGGGGGCCTCCACATCCAGTCCGATACCCACTGCTGCAGCCATGGGCTCATACATAAGATATACATCTCTGCCGCCGGCATGTTCGGACGAATCACGGACTGCCCTGATCTCAACCTCTGTGCTTCCGGAAGGGATGCTTACCACCATTCTCAGGCTCGGTGTGAAAAAGCTGTTCTTATAATTTATCATCTTCACAAAACCCCTTATCATCTGCTCTGCAGCGTTAAAATCTGCAATCACTCCGTCTTTTAAGGGCCTTACAGTCTTAATGTTGGCATGGGTTTTCCCATGCATCATCCGGGCTTTCTGACCATATGCAATAGGTTTGCCGGTATTCTGATCTATAGCCACAATAGAGGGTTCATCCACCACTATCTTGTCGTTGACTAAGATTACAGTGTTGGCTGTTCCAAGGTCAATTGCCAGATCCTGTGTTAAAAAAGAAAATGCCATATCAGTGTTGTAGTAGGTATAGGTTAATAGTATTTGTATGCAGGTTGTCTAATGTTTAAAATGTCTGATTCCGGTAATTACCATTGTCATATTATTATTGATGCAATAGTCTGTACTCTCTTTGTCCCTTATCGATCCGCCGGGTTGAATTACTGCATCAATGCCCTCTTTGTGAGCGATCTCAACGCAGTCCGGGAACGGGAAAAATGCGTCGGATGCCATCACTCCCCCCTTAAGCTCAAAGCCAAAACTTTTAGCCTTCTCTATAGCCTGTTTAAGTGCGTCAACTCTGGAGGTCTGACCGACTCCGCTGGCGAGAAGTGTTTTATCCCTGGCCAGCACAATTGTGTTGGATTTGGAATGTTTTACAATTTTATTGGCAAACAGAAGATCTTCTATCTCTCTCTCGTCTGGCTTCCTGGGAGTTATACATTTAAGTGATTCCGGGCCCTCTGTGGCAGAGTCCCTCTCCTGGAAAAGAATCCCTCCCAGCAGGCTTCTGAATTTATAATGAGTGGTAAGCGGCCTGTTATTCAAAAGTATGATTCTGTTCTTTTTCGCTTTTAGTATTTCCAGTGCCTCTCTGTTATATGAAGGGGCAATCACAACTTCAGAAAATATTTCATTCATACTCCTGGCAGTCTCAGCATCAATCTCCCTGTTTGTGATTATTATTCCACCGTAGGCTGATAACGGATCACAGGCAAGAGCAGCCTGCCATGTAAGTGTGAGATTATCCCCTGAAGCACATCCGCAGGCGTTGTTGTGTTTAAGGATGGCTACCGTACATTCTTGAAAATCAGAAATAAGTTCTATTGCAGCCTCTATATCCAACATATTGTTGTAGGAGATCTCCTTGCCGTGAAGCTGAAGAGGTGTATCATCCTCACTCCCGAAAAAGAGGGCCTTCTGGTGCGGATTCTCCCCGTACCTCAAAGGACGGGATTCTAAAACACTCTTTTTAAATGAGTGGATCTCACCGGAGCTGTTCAGGTATTCAAATATTGAGGAGTCATAATCCGAGCTGATATTAAAAGCCATTGCAGCAAACCGTGCCCTTTGGGCCAGAGTGGTAAAAGGTCCGCTTCCGGAGAGAATATCAGTTAGTGACCCATAAAGTTCTTTGCAGGGGATGACCGCAACATGACGGAAATTCTTTGCAGCTGCCCTTATAAGTGTAATACCTCCGATATCAATTTTCTCTATTATCTCATCGTGGGATGAGCCCCCCTTCACATACTCGCAGAAGGGATAGAGATCCACAATAACCAGATCGATCTCCGGTATGCCGTATATTTCAATCTCCTTCTGATCGTCATTCCGGTCTCTTCTGGCAAGAATTCCTCCCGAAATGAGGGGATGCAGTGTCTTAACCCTGCCACCGAGTATTGATGGATAAGATGTTATCTCCTCCACCGCCCTGACAGGAATGGAGATACTTTTAAGATAATCGTAAGTGCCTCCGGTAGAAATAATTTCCACATTATGGCGGGTAAGCAATTCTGCAATTCCGTCTATTCCATCTTTGTGATAAACAGAGATGAGTGCGCGTCTGATCCGTATGTTATCCATCTGGGTTGAAATGATCACAAAAGTACAAAAAAAGAGCGATTAATTTAGCTATTTTTGCAATATATAAAAAAGGACGGCTAATGGCAGAAAAGTGTTATGCAATAATTGTGGCAGGGGGTACGGGGAGCAGATTCGGAGGAGAGATCCCAAAGCAGTTTTGTCTGATAAATGACAAACCGGTGCTTTGGTATTCAGTTAAACCTTTTCTGGCACTGACCTTTCCCGTGGAGATAATAATTGTATTACCGGCACAGTACACGGAGTACTGGCAGGAGCAATGTTTAACCAAGGGTATAAACTTCAGTCACAAAGTGGTGGCAGGAGGGATAACCCGCTTTCATTCTGTTAAAAATGCTCTCAGGTATGTGGAAGAGGATGGTGTGGTGGCTGTGCATGACGGAGTAAGACCTCTGATTACTGTTCCATTCCTGGAGTATTTATACGGGATGGCAGAGGAGAAGGGAGCCGTTATTCCTGTTGTTTTACCCTCTGATTCTCTAAGAAGAGTGGAGAACTCCTCCAGCCGTCGGGTTGATCGCAGCAACTACAGAATGGTTCAGACCCCTCAGCTCTTTTCATCACGGATACTGCTGGATGCATACGAGCAGGCATATCTGACGGATTTCACGGATGATGCGACTGTGGTTCAATATGCGGGAAACGAAATATTCCTGGCAGAGGGTCTCACCAGGAATATAAAAATCACCTGTAAGGAGGATCTGGAGATAGCAGAAAGAGTTATCAGCGCCTCTTGATGCTATTACCTTTCCCAGGGTAGTCTTTTACCCAAACCTGTCTTTCAATCGCCTGATCCAGTGATATAAATGTCTCTGTCTGTTCAACTGAAGGGATATTCTGAATTGTATTAATCAGAATTTCCATAAGGTGGTCATGGTCGTAACAGTATATCTTGAGCATCAATGCATGCTTGCCTGTTACAAAGTGACACTCTACAACTTCGGGGATACTCCTCAGTGCCTCTATAACCGAGGGATAATGGTTGGCCTGAGCCAGACTCACTCCTACATATGCACAGACATTCAATCCCAGTGTCTGCGGCTTTACCAGCAGCCTGGAACCTGTAATAATTCCCAGGTTTTCCATCTTTTTTACTCTCTGATGGATTGCCGCACCCGAAACTCCGCACTCACGGGCAATCTCCAGAAACGGCATTCTTGCATTTTTAACAAGAAAAGCTAAAATTTTCTGATCAATCTGATCAATCTGGTACTTAGGCATATGTTATAAATTTATTGATTTGAAGCAAATATAATAATAAATTATAATTATTTGTTGTTAAATTTCTGAAAAAAGAATAACCATCTTAACGGAATCTCTCCGTTGCAGGCAGTAAGATAATCTGTATACGAACATGCAATAAATAGATTATCACTTGTTTTAACCTCAGGGATCTGCATCCACCAACGGCCTGTAAGCGAACTGTTGATAAATACAATATCCTGTCCCTCTTTTCCCATACTTACGATTTTTTTGAGGAATGAATCTTCATTTCCGGGAAGCGACGGATCCTCTGATATATTTGAAGATAGAGCTTCCGAAATATGCCATAAAATCTCTGCCGCAAGCTCTGTTGATACAGAATCTGGTTTAGATTCGGAAGGGAATCCGTAAATAAAAACTGCTTTAAGATTCTGTCCCATCCCGATGTATCGTGCTACCTGACAAATCTCGTCTGCATAGAGTCCGTTGGGCGTTTTACGGATATTGCCGGGATAGTCGCACACTCTCACAGAATTTAGATCCAGGAATATGTAATGACTTGATCTTATGGGCGGTTCTGTTAAAGTGAGATCTTTTCTGATAAGTCCCAGCCTGAGCTCCTCAAAACTTTTGGCACGGGTTCTGTCCAGAAGGTCGGGATTATAAAAATAGTTTTGCCATGCAATGTGAGAAAATTCACAAATATTTCCTTTGTCCAGCAGCCGTTCAAGGGTGTTATCTTCCCAACCGCTCCCGGGTGATATCAGGGTCACAAAAGAACCGGCAGGTATATTGGAATCCAGGATTTCATTGCAATCCTTACCGCATATTGTAAGTGCAGGAATTCTGCTCTGACTGCACATTTCCAGAACCTCATTAAGTTGTCCGATTCCGGGTTCTGTATAGTAAACCTTGTAGCTGCGCTGGGGACAAAGTGACTCCAGGTTGCCGATAATCGAGTTGTCACCGCTGTTGTTAATAATTACGGAGACAGCATCACGGCAGGTATCGCTGATTGCTGCCGCAGGAATCTGCTCAAGATAACTCCTTTCTGTCATACAGGTTATTTTTTTGTTTTTCCCCCTTTTTCAATTATTGTGGTAATCTCCTCTATTGTCAGAGCTTTGGGATCACGGCCCTTGGGTATCCTGAAGTTCTCTTTTCCTCTCTTTATATAGGGTCCGTAACGTCCGTTAAGAACAGAGATACCCTTTTCCGGGAAGGCCAGAAGCACTTTATCAGCCTCTTTCTTTTGGTGTGCATCTATAAGTTCAATTGCTCTGCCGAGCTCAATTGTCCTGGGATCATCCTCTTTGCCCAGGGAGACAAAGTTGCCGGCATGACGTATATATGGACCAAAACGGCCTATGGCAGCAGTTACCTCTGATCCCTTGTATTCCCCGATATTTCTGGGAAGTTCAAACAGCCTGAGCACCTCCTCCAGGGTAATGGTCTCTATTAGCTGTCCTTTGGCAAGGCTTACAAACCTTTTATCAGGATCATCGCTGCCACCTATCTGTGCAAGGGGGCCAAAACGTCCCATCCTTACAGAGACTATCTTTCCGCTCTTAGGATCGTTACCCAGCACCCTCTCCATGGCTGCCGGCCTGGATTGCTGGAGAGTTGTCTCCACAATAGTGTGAAAGGGTTTGTAAAACTTGTCAATAACTTTGTTCCACGATAGTTTGCCTGCTGCAATACTGTCAAATTCCTCCTCAACCTTTGCGGTGAATCCGTAATCTATCACTGATGAGAAATTCTCTATAAGAAAATCGTTCACCAGAATTCCGATATCCTCAGGAAAGAGTTTGTTCTTTTCTGCACCCCAGTTCTCCTTTAAGCTATGCCTGGTAATCTTCTCGCTCTCAAGTCTCAGCTCCCTGTACTCTCTGACCTGTCCGGGCCTGCTCTCCTTAATAACATATCCTCTCTGGAGTATAGTGGAGATAGTCGGAGCATAGGTAGAGGGTCTGCCGATACCCATCTCCTCCAGTTTTTTAACCAGGCTCGCCTCTGTGTATCTGGGAGGCTTTTGTGTAAACCGTTCGGTAGCTTTGATTATCAGGGGGTACATTGCCTGCCCGGTTTTGAGTTCCGGAAGCCTTATCTCCCCTGAGTTCTCGGAGTTCTCCTCGTCGGAGGATTCTGTGTAGAGTTTCAGAAATCCGTCAAAAACCACCCTGTCTGCCCGTGCAATAAATTGTTCTTTTATTCTGTCTGTCCCAATGGCTATTTCGGTTTTGATAATATCTGCATCAGCCATCTGGGATGCTACACACCTTTTCCATATAAGAGTGTAGAGTCTCTTCTCGGCAGCTCCTGCATCTACCTCCTGGTTCGAAATATAGGTTGGTCTTATCGCTTCATGTGCCTCCTGAGCCCCTTTTGTCATTGTTGCATATTGTCTCGGCCTGGAATACTCCTTTCCGAAAAGATCGGTGATTACCTGTTTGGCAGACCCTATCGCGAGTTTTGACAGGTTTGTGGAGTCGGTTCTCATATAGGTGATAAAACCTGCTTCGTAGAGATTCTGGGCAGCTTTCATTGTCTGATTCAGGGAAAAGCCAAGTTTTCTGGACGCCTCCTGTTGCAGGGTTGAGGTGGTAAATGGTGGCGGGGGTGTCCTTTTGCTCTCCTTTTCTTCCACTGACACAATTGCAAAATCAGCTCCGATGCATTTTTTAAGAATATTTTCTGCTCTCTCTTCTGTGTCAAACTTCTCGTCCAGGGCGGCTGTAACCTTGACTGTCGGTTTTGTGCCTTCGGGATTAAATTCAGCCTCGATCCTGAACTGGGATTTTGAGTTGAATGAGCGGATCTCCCTCTCCCTGTCCACAATAAGCCTGACTGCAACTGATTGTACTCTGCCTGCAGAAAGCCGTGGCTTTACTTTTTTCCACAATACAGGAGATAATTCAAAACCCACCAGCCGGTCAAGTACCCTCCTGGCTTGCTGCGCCATTACAAGATTCATATCCAGATCCCGGGGATTTTTTATTGCCTCCAGTATAGCATCTTTTGTTATCTCATGGAAGACGATTCTCCTTGTCCTGGCCTCCTCAAGCTCCAAAACCTCTTTGAGATGCCATGCTATTGCCTCTCCCTCGCGGTCTTCATCAGACGCAAGCCATACTTTATCAGCCTTTTTAACAAGTGATTTCAGTTCTGAAACTACCTTTTTTTTGTTGTCAGAAATCAGATATTCGGGTTTATACCCATTATCTGTGTCTATCCCCAGTTTTTTTTCCGAAAGATCCCTTATGTGACCGAAACTCGATTTTACACTGTAATCTTTTCCCAGAAATTTTTCTATTGTTTTTGCTTTTGCAGGTGATTCAACTATAACCAGATTCTCTCCCATAACACGAAAATTAACCCTTGATGGGTGCAAAGTAAGACATAAAGTAAGGTATTATCCAAATTTTTATTCCTAATTTTGTGATTAGAGAATACTTATATATATGGTTTTAAAATGGGAAAAAGCGGTAGGGATTTATTGAATAAATGGTTCTGGATAATACTTTTCACTCCTATTCTTTTGCTGATATTTTTGTTGCTGATGGTCGGGATTTTTTCTGACATACCCTCTTTTGAGGAGTTGGAAGATCCCAAAAACAATCTTGCAACCGAGATAATCTCTGAGGATGGGGAGATACTCACAACCTTTCATATAGAGAACCGCTCCTATGTCACCTATCAGGAGCTTGCGCCATCTCTGGTAAATGCAGCAGTTGCCACTGAGGATATCCGCTTTTACAGCCATTGCGGAATCGACTTCAGAAGTCTTGCCCGTGTAGCTGTGAAATCTCTTCTTCTTGGGCAGAGGCGTTCCGGAGGAGGGAGTACATTGTCCCAGCAACTTGCCAAGACTCTTTTCCCGAGAGATACAGTAAAGAGCAGAATCCCGGGAGCAAAGATGGCAGCTCTGACAGTCTCGAAGTTCAAGGAGTGGATTACAGCTGTGAAGCTGGAGAGAAATTACACAAAGAACGAGATACTTAGTATGTATATGAACTCTATTTTTTTCGGGAGCAATGCATACGGTATAAAAGCTGCAGCCAACACATTCTTTGGAAAACACCCGTCACAACTTACGGTTGAGGAGAGCGCACTGCTTGTGGGAATGGTAAATAAACCAACCAGATTTAGTCCGGTTATCAATCCAGAACTCTCTCTGCAGAGAAGAAACCATGTGTTGACCCAGATGAGAAAATATGGATTTCTGGAAAGAGAGGAGTGCGACTCAATAAAAAACTTACCTATTAAGTTGGTATTCAGTCAGCAGGACCATAATGCAGGACTGGCTCCCTACTTCAGGGATATGCTAAGGAGAGTCATGAGTGCCTCAGAGCCTGTCAGGAGCAGATACAGCAAATACGATGACTATCGTGCCGATTCCCTGCTTTGGAAAAATGATCCTCTGTACGGATGGCTGATCAAAAATCCAAAACCTGACGGCAGTCACTATAATCTGGATAAAGAGGGTTTAAAAATTTACACCACACTCAATTCCAAAATGCAGCAGTATGCAGAAGAGGCTCTTGCAGAACACCTTGGAAAAGAACTTCAGAAGACCTTCTATACCGATCTCAAATATAAGACCAACAAACCCTTCTCAAACGATGTCCCAAAGAGTACAATTGAGATAATCATGAAACAGGCCAGGAGATGGAGCGACCGATATACAAATCTCAAAAGGGCAAATTATTCGGATTATCAGATATCAGAAAACTTCAAAAAACCTGTTCCCATGAGAATCTTTTCATGGAATGACAATGGATACATTGACACTGTCCTTTCGCCAAATGATTCTATAAAATATTATAAATCAATACTCAGGGGGGCAATGATGGCAATGGAACCCCAGACAGGCTATGTTAAGGCTTATGTGGGCGGTCCAAATTACCGGTATTTTAAATATGACAATGCCAGACAGGGTAAAAGACAGGTAGGATCTACAATCAAGCCGTTTCTCTACACATTGGCGATGCAGGAGGGTTTTACCCCTTGTTACAAAGTTGTAAATGTCCCACAAACATTTATTGTGGGTGATACCACCTGGACACCTGAAAGCACCGATAAACCCGAATGGATCGGTAAAAGCGTTACACTCAAATGGGGCCTCACGAAAAGCTCCAATAATATATCGGCTTACCTTATGAAACAATTCGGTCCCAATGCTATGGTTGATATGTGTCGCAAACTGGGCATCACCAGCTATCTGGATCCGGTTGTATCACTTTGTCTCGGACCTGCAGATCTGTCACTATTTGAAATGGTAAGTGCCTACAATACATATCCCAGCAGAGGAGTGAATATTGAACCTGTATTTGTACTCAGGATTGAAGATAAATCGGGCAATGTGCTCAGTACATTCTCTCCGCGCAAGAGAGAGTCTATAAGTGCAAATACAGCCTATCTGATGGTAAATCTTATGCAGGGCGTTGTAAATGAAGGAACAGCCTACAGGATTCGTAGCAAGTACATACCGGAAGGAGAGCTTGCAGGCAAGACAGGGACTACTAACGACCAGTCCGACGGATGGTTCATCGGATATGTACCAAACCTTACAGCGGGAGTGTGGGTAGGAGCTGAGGACAGGCAGGTTCACTTTGAGAGTCTGGCACTCGGAGGTGGTTCAAATATGGCACTGCCGGTATGGGGTATTTTTATGCAAAAGGTTCTTAAAGACGGAACACTTAATATATCTGTAACGGATACTTTTACGTCACCTCCGGGTTTTAGTGCAAAACTTGATTGTACCGGAGATGATAGTGAGCTTTCTGCAACCACTAAGACAAAGGATCCGTTTTTTAACTGATTTATCACCAAAGAAAAGAGTAAAACATAAAGATGAAAAAAACAGTGGCATTGGTATATGGGGGGGATTCCTCAGAAGCCGAAGTCTCTGCCAGAAGCGGCAGACACCTTGCCCGTGAGATTGACAGGGAAAGATATCAGGTTTATGAAATTATGATAAAGGGAAGGGACTGGAAGGTTCTTCTGGAGGATGGTACTTCACCCCAGATTGACAAGGCCGATTTTTCGTTCATCTACCCCTCACAACCCAGATCCAGGAGGGTTACATTTGACATTGCACTGATAATGATACACGGAACTCCGGGAGAAAACGGACGGCTCCAGGCATACTTTGAGATGATCGGAATCCCGTTTACAACCTGCTCTGCAGTTGTCTCTGCAATCACCTTTGACAAATATGCAACAAAGTGCTACCTGAGAGACACCGGTATAAAGCTAGCGCCTGACATTCTTGTCAGAAGGGGCGACCGGTACAATCCTTCGGAGATTGTTGCGAAACTGGGATTGCCTCTCTTTATCAAACCCAATGAAGGAGGCAGCAGTTTTGGCACAACAAAGGTGAAAAGTGTGGAAGAGGTCGCCCCTGCCCTTGAACTGGCCTTTAAAGAGGGGGATGCTGTGATTGCAGAAGAGTTCATTCCGGGAAGGGAGCTTACAAACGGGGTGTACGAAAATAACGGAGAGCTTGTCAGACTGCCGGTTACAGAGATCATTCCCAAAAACGAGTTTTTTGATTATGAGGCTAAATATCTGGGGGCAAGCAGTGAAGTCTGCCCTGCAGAGATCAGCAAAGAGACTGCAAAGAACGTGATTGATGTCACACACCGTCTCTATCGTTACCTGGGCTGCAGGGGTGTTGTGAGAATGGATTACATTCTTAAGGGAGAGGAGCTCTATTTTCTTGAAATAAACACTGTTCCTGGTATGACAGAGGTAAGTCTCGTCCCTCAGCAGATAAGAGCCACAGGGAAAAGCATTTCCTCTTTCCTGACTGAATTACTTGGTTAGTTGAATATCTCCGCCAGAAGCCTTTTTAAACTCCTTGCCGTTGAAGAAACCATACTTGTCTGCCGTGATTTTGCTACCGGAATATTTTTCCAGATAATCCAGAATATCACAGATCTGTTCCAGCTTTACGCTGTCTATGGTACTTACTTCTCTCCCTGTGAGGGGAATTTTTCCGTTTACCGGGGATAATCCTGACTCGCTCAGAGTTTTGTCAAGCCTGTTTTGCTGGGATCTTATACCTGTATCCCCGGCAGACATCCATGGTACAAAGGTAAAGATCAACCCGGCAACAACAATTGCATACCCTATCCTCAGATAACTTGCAGTGCTCTCTTTGAGGAAAGTAATAACGGTGTAGGTCATAATCGCCCCGGTTACAAGCAAATAAACCCTGGCCTCCGTAAATCCGTACTGGTTTACCCTGTAAATTGCACCGGTCCAAAAGAGTATCAGCGGAATTACCGAAATGTAGCCCAGATACCTGTAAAACTGTTTAAAATTCTGCCTCTCAAGAATAGGCAGCAATCCTCTTACCAGAAAGGAGATTACCACAAAAGCGGTGACCATAACTGCCACATTGCCCTTTGGAAGACTCCATGTCAATGCAATATAATCGATGTAGACATAAAGTATAACTGTATAAAGTATCAGAGCGGGGGAGAGCAGGTAATTGATCAGGATATCCGATATACCGCTTATATTAAATGCCCTGATTTTATTCATCCCGGGCTCCCATTCATAGTCCAGATAGAGAAAGACTACCGGAGCTCCGATAAACATTGCCACATTGGCAATGTAAAAATTGATGTTGCTGGAGAACTCCCTGAACAGATCAAACAGATAAGTCACAGAAGTGGAGAGAGCCATAAGCAGCAAAGCACCGGCTCCTGCCGATATCAGGGCGAAGATGAGATTTTTCCAGAATTTCAGGAAACTTTTAAAAAAGAGAATGTTATCCCTGGTGTTTCTGAAAGCAGAAACGGCAGCAAGGGTAATAATTATTAGTGCAGGGAACATGAATGTCTCAGAGAAGTTGCTGTTACTCCGGCAGAAAAAGAACAGTGCACAGAAAATGGAAAGAAGGTATAAGATCTTAAAAAGGATTTTACCGGGGCCAATCCTGTTGAGAATATATGGTATTGCAAATACCACCGGAGCAAGGAGAAGATTGTCAGAAATTGCATATTCGGGAATGACATCTTCATACATAAGAACAGATACAAGAAAAGCTGTGAGACTTACAGCGATTTCGACCGGATTCTGCAGAACCACAACCCAAAGATTGCGGATCAATGTTTTGAGATTGGCACTCATAACGGTGTTAATTTAAAATGTGTTTGTTCAAAATTAAGTAAATATTTTAACTTTGCGGACATGACCTTAAAGGAATTTATAAAGTCTGCCACAGAGAGACTTACACTTATATATCCCCCACGCGAAAGTCGTGCCATTTCTGTGAGGCTGGTAGAACACTTTTGCAGTCTGCCGGCCTATGAGTATATTATTGAGCCGGACAGAGAACTTCCACCCGGCTCCTTAAAATTAATTGATAAGGCAATAGTTGAGATCTCTTCCGGGAGGCCTTTGCAATATGTTCTTGGATATCAGGAGTTCCTGGGAAGAAGGTTCAATGTCAGAGAAGGGGTGCTTATACCCCGTCCTGAGACAGCTGAGATGGTGAAACTGATATTGGAGAAATCTGATGCATACCGTCAAAATCCGGAAGGAGAGGATTATACTGTAAGGATACTGGATGCTGCCTGTGGTTCTGGATGTATCGGAATTACCCTGGCGGCAAACAGAGCAAACAGTTTTGTATATATGTGCGATTTGTCTGATCCGGCATTAAAAATATCGGCAGAAAACTCAGTAAATATAGGGATTTCAGACAAGGTTAGAATAATCCGTGAAGATATTCTTGCACCGGATTTCTGCAGTAAACAAATTGATCCGGCCTCCCTGGATCTGATTGTCAGCAATCCTCCATATGTCATGGAATCAGAAAAGGAGCAAATGAGAAGGAATGTTCTTGATTATGAGCCTTATGAAGCTCTGTTTGTCCCCGATTCCGATCCGCTTCTGTTTTACAGGGCTATAGCAGCCAGAGCCTCAGAGCTGCTTAAACCTGGAGGAGAGATATGGTTTGAAATAAACGAAAAATGCGGGGAACGAGTCAGAAAACTATTGACCGGAGCGGGATTCAAAAATGTTGAAATCATTAAGGATCTGAATAACAAAGAGAGAATAATCCGTGCGATCTGGTTATGAGGATGTTTCGCAGGCGAAAATGCCACAACGCAATTTCCGGATGAACCGGCTTTTTCTAATTTTATATTTGCAGATAAAAAAAATCGTATATATTTGCCACATGAAAATGAGAAACCTTAACATACAGAGTTGGTGGTGGCACAGACCGGAAAGGACTGTGGGCATTGCTTTGGATGTATAGTTAAGGATATTTAAATATCTGACTTATCAGGGTCCGGTGCTCACACCGGGCCCTTTTTTTATTTATTCACAATTTAAATTCTAACACAAATGAAAAGCACCAAAAAGTTCATGCTCCCCGAGAGCGAAATGCCAAAACAATGGTACAACATCCTGGCCGATATGCCGGTCAAACCTAAGCCGCTGCTGAATCCCGCAACCAATGAACCTCTTCTTCCTGTTGAGATGGAGGCAATTTTTGCAAAAGAGCTTACAATCCAGGAATTCTCGGGGAAAAGATGGCATGATATCCCCGATCAGGTGCAGGAACTTTACAAAATGTACCGCCCCTCTCCGCTGGTAAGAGCCTATGCTTTGGAAAAGGAGCTGGACACACCTGCCAGAATTTTCTTTAAGAACGAAAGCGTAAGTCCGGTTGGCTCTCACAAGCTCAACACTGCAATCCCTCAGGCCTATTATAATAAACTTCAGGGGATCAAACACCTTACTACAGAGACAGGGGCCGGACAGTGGGGAACGGCAATGAGCCTGGCCTGCAAACATTTCGGGCTCGATCTCACCGTATTTATGGTTAAGCAGAGCTACCTGGCAAAACCGTACAGAAAGGTGGTTATGGGGATCTATGGAGCTCAGGTACACGCCTCCCCTTCTAAAAAAACTGCTTACGGAAGGGAGGTGCTTGCAAAAGATCCGGAGTGCGGAGGATCTCTGGGAATGGCAATTTCTGAGGCAATCGAAATGGCTGTAACCGGAAAAGAGACCAGGTATGTGCTTGGGAGTGTGCTTAATCATGTGATTCTCCATCAGACAGTTATCGGTCTTGAGGCTGAAAAACAGATGGAGATGGCAGGTTTTTTCCCGGATAAAGTAATCGCATGCTTTGGAGGAGGTTCCAATTTTTCAGGAATTTCATTCCCGTTTTTACGGCATAAACTTAAAGGAGAGAAGCAATTAGAGTTTATTGCAGCAGAGCCTGAGGCTTGTCCTAAACTTACCAGGGGAGAATTCAGATATGATTTTGGAGACACTGCTCACCTTACACCACTGATACCAATGTATACCCTTGGAAACGAATTCTCTCCCGAACAGATTCATGCAGCAGGACTGAGATATCACGGAGGCGGACAACTGGTTAGTCAGCTAAAACAGGACGGATTTATTACAAGCACTGCAATCAGCCAGAAGGAGAGTTTTAAAGCAGGAGTGCTTTTCGCGGCAGCAGAGGGGATTGTACCGGCTCCGGAATCCAACCATGCAATTGCCGCGGTTATAAGAGAGGCGATCAAAGCAAGAGAGTCAGGAAAAGCAGAAACAATTCTTTTCAACCTTTCAGGACACGGTCATCTTGATCTTGGAGCTTACAGTGAAATGGCATGAATAGCTGCAATGCCCTGCAGCAGGCTGTGCACTAAACTTAAAGGCAATCCATACAGAACGAATCAGGGATATTGCTTTATCAGAGTAATTCTATCTGATAAGAATCGGAGGAGGCAGCAGCATTTCCGGAATGACGGGATAATCCCCGGCTTTTGTAGCTGCTGCTGTTTCCTTTACATCTTTAGACACAAAATTTTCAAACGTATAGGTTTCTCCTGCCAGAGACATGATTCTCTTTACTATCATCTCCCGGCTTGGAGCGTTAATATACCTTATATTGTTAATCATCAGGCTGGACATCTCCGGCCTCCACACACCCTTGGAGTAGTAATAGCCTCCCTGATATGTGCTTACATATGACGAGTAATTTGAATGAGAGGCAATATGTTTCCATAAAACACTATTGACATCTCCCGTTACATCCACATTCTTATAATGCTCTTTGGACTGCCAGAACTTAAGAGTGTTCACCTCGGACTCCGGAATGGTCTCATTATTTGTGACATATTCATCGGCAAGTTTTCCAAACCCATGCCCGGCTGCTTCATGCTGCACAACCCCCCTGAAATCGTAAGGATAGGAAGATGTGGATTTAGGACAGATAGATACTGCTTTATTGTCTGAGTACATCACACATGTTCCGCCGTAACGGGTGCTGTTTGCAACATTTATTACCAGAGTGGTTGTAAGTCCCTTAATCGGTGCCTTTGCTGCATAGTTAAAACAGGTCGTCGTGTTGGCTGTCATGCTTGTTGAGGGCTTGGGTTCTTTATAGCGGGTGCTCAGTGCTGTGTTTACGGTGGTAGTGTTGTCTGATATTCCGCTCTCCTTTGAAAAGACATATACCATATACACATTAAAGTACTGTGAATAGGTTCTGTAAGGTTCAATATCAAAGAAATGGGTTTTGGCAGTTCTCATATCCTGCTCATATTTCCCGGAGCTGATCTCTTCTACGGTATATCCGTCTCCCATTATCACAATATCCACACCGTTTCCAACTGTAGCGGCCTGCAGTGTTACACTGTGACCGTCGTTGAAAGGAAGTCCGTGCTGTTTTATTATTATATAGGAGGTAAGGCTTTTACCGGTGAGCTTTAAAAACACAGTGTCCTGCCTTGATCCGCTTCCGCTGAAAGAGGCAATCTTTAAATCCAGTCCGGGTTCAGGCACACCTGATTTTGTGGCTGTGATCCATGAGGGAGACTTATATACTTCCCAGGAGGAAGATGCGTCAACCGTTATCAGAGTGTCTAACCCCACCGAGTTTGAAAGGAGGGAGTAATTTCCCGGTTTTATGTATTCCTGGGGATTGGTGCCTTTCTCATATATCCTGTAGAAGTAATCATAATCCCAGCCCGGAGTGGATTGATATTTGACCAGAGCCCCCACAGGCACAACCAAATGAGCCTGGCTGTTTATTGAGGTAAAGACAGGTGTCAGAATAAAAGGATCTGCAATTTTACTCTCAACTTTTATAAGCGAGGAGCAGCTGCTGAACGCGTCATCTCTGATTGCTTTAACTCCTGAGGGGATTATAACAGAGTCCAGTTCGTTGCACTGGTTGAAAGCTTCGGCACCAATACCTTTCAAAGTAAGAGGTAATAAAACATACCTGAGCACAGAAGGGAATGTTAAGTTTTTAAATGCCCTCTCGGGAAGTGTATCTATTATCCCACCTTCCAAATCCAGAAATGTTACATTCCTGATAGAATCCCGGATTGTGTAAATGTCGTTTTTGTTTAGACTCCCCTCAATCTTAAGTCTTGTTATTTCATCACGGTCAGCGGTCGGTATCTCTTTCCACAAAGGGGACGAACCGTCAAGGTAAGTATAGTGTCCGTCAAAACCCGACTGAAACACCCTTAATGTGTCTGAACGGTATGTGAGAATCCCTGCAGGGGGAGAGGTGAGTCTGAAAATTACCTGTGCAACCCTGTCCTGATCTGTTGGATTGGAATTTACAGAAACGGTGTAACTTTTTGTGCTGAGAGGAGCTTTTGTTTCGGCTATTGAGATCCAGTCACCTCCCTGAACAATTGAGTATTCATAACCGGAATTGTAATCAAGTGTTACATTCACGTTTCCTCCGGTTTTTTGAACATAGCTGAATCCGCTTCTGAGGTTTACCGCTCCGGGAATATCCTGATTTATGGTTAATGTATCTGCTAAAGCTGATGCTATATCCTTGAATATTACAATTGTGCTTCTGGGGGTCAGAGTGTTGTTTTCTGCGACTGTTATCGCATAGTTATAAGTGGACATACTTTTGGTCTGGGATATGGAGACCCAGGTATCTGAAATGGGAGCAATTACGGAATATGTAATATTGCTCCTGAGTTCCACGGAAATTGTTCCCCCTTCGGCAGGTACACTCTCTGTTCTGCGGGTAAGGATCAGGGCATTTTTCTGCTTCTGACTGATCGAAATCTCAGAGGAAAGTGAACCGGCAACTACAGTTACAACCGTGCTCCTTGGCTCAGAATCGGGATTCGGGAGGAGAGTGAGAGTGATTGTTCCATTCCCGCTCCCGGTTGACGGAGTGATCTGGCACCAGGAATCTGCCGATGCAACTCTCCAGTCGGTGTTGCTTGTGATAGTTACGGTTGTGTTGTAAGAGCCACTGGGGCTGTTAACACTGCTTTTGGAAATAGTGAGTATAGGATCAGGTTTGCAGGCGCTTATACTAAGAATCAGAATCAGTATCGGTAGCAGTGTCTTATTCATAATTATTGCTTGTTTGGAACAGGTTTTGTTTTTAGGGAATCTGTTTTGGGCAGTGCTGTTTTGACAGACTCAGTCCTGTCTGTGTAGAGAATCCCCTCCAGATGATCGGTTTCATGCTGAAATATTACTGCTGTGAATCCGGAAACAGTGTCGGACTTCTCTGTAAATGTGGCTTCATCTGTGTATGATATAATTATCCATTCAGAACGGAGAACAGTGTCTCTTTTATCGGGGATTGAAAGACATCCCTCCCAACCATATTTTTTCCCCGGCGAACTCTCTTTAACATAAATATTTGCATAAAACTCAAAAGGCTCTCCTGGTTTGTCAAATCTCTGCACAGCAACAAGTCTGCGGGAGATCCCAACCTGGGGAGCTGCAATGCCAACTCCGGGATTGGCCGTATCAAGAACTGTTGCAAGCATTCTTTTTTTCAATATTCTAAAAAGGTCACTTCTGAGATCTTCCCGGGTAAAAGGAAGACTAACACCTCTTAAAACAGTTACATCCTGCTTATTGTTTACCTTGAGAACTCTCATTATTCCGGCAGTGGAATCGGTGCCGATAAGATCGGTCTCATAGTCGCTAAAGCTGTTCTTATCTCCGCAACCCTGTGTAAAAACCAAGGTGGCGGCAGTTAAAACAGTAATGAATAAATATCTGACTTTAAACATGAAAGCCATATTAATTTTTTTCAAAATTACTCTTTTTTTTCAAAATTTTTAATGGTTTGGGCGGATTTGTGTAAAAGCTAACATTTCAGTTATATATACCTTGAGAATCGTTGGGTATATTTGTTGTATTTATTTTTTTTACATTTGCACTTCTTTTAATTTAAACTGATATAATGCATTACTTAGGAGAACTGATCTCTATCGGCGTAGCTGTTTCATGGACCTTGTCCGCGCTCTTTTTTGAATATGCCGGCAAAAAAATCGGCTCACTAATTGTCAACATTCTCAGACTTATATTTGCCATTATTTTAATGGGAGGGTTCCTGACTATCGTGACAGGATCTCCTTTTCCGCAGCAGGCAGACGGTGCCACCTGGATATGGATGATTTTATCGGGACTGGTAGGATTTGTCTTTGGAGATCTGTGCCTTTTCCATTCGTATCTGCTTATCACGGCCCGTTTCTCCCAGTTGCTTATGACTCTTGCACCTCCCTTTGCAGCTTTGTTCGGATGGATTATACTTGGAGAGAGACTCTCTGCTACAGGTTTCCTTGGAATGGCTGTAACCCTGACCGGAATAGCGATTTCTGTGCTTAAAAGGAGAGAAAGTATGGTTGCCGGAGGGAGCAACCTTGTTGTGGCTTCAGGCGGAAGCAACAGCCCCGGCAGTAGTTCTTCCGGTAACGGGAACAGCAACAATATTAGCCGGAGCAACGACCAACACGGCAACAAAAAATCAGGTAATATCCAATCAGGTAATATCCAATCAGGTAATGGCAAATCCGGTAAAAGGCTGATGCTCAATATCTCTGCAAGAGGGCTTGTTCTGGGTATTTGCGGAGCTCTGGGACAGGGGCTTGGGATTGTACTCAGTAAGCAGGGGATGAGCAACTACTCCCTTAGTGCAGAGGACCCGGAGATAATCAGATATATACCTTTTGCTGCCACACAGATAAGAATCATAACCGGAGTGATAGGATTTGCGTTGATTATTTTGCTTACGGGCAGAACAAAAAATTTCTTTAACGG
>JALNXR010000099.1 GCA_023230265.1 Bacteroidales bacterium
GTGTAGTCATAGCTTCTGGTGATCTGATCCTGGACTTTTGTCCTTGTTGCGCCTGCGTCATCAAGTGTAAGTACCTGGACATTACTCTCTATAGAAGCTATGAAATCTATCATCTCTGAGTGCAGTGCACCCCTGTTCAGGTAATAAAAGGGCTGATCCGGTTCAAGTGCAATCGCCTGATTATAGCACTCAAGTGCGGTGTTGTACTGTTTGAGGGTTGATTCAAGTATTGCCTTTGCAAAGAGGTTCCTGGCATCTTTAGACTCTCTGAGTCCCCTGTCTACAGATTCCAGTAATATCTGCTGTCTCTCAGGAGTAATTTCAAGAGTGGCAGATGAGAGCATTACAGGTACAGGTATTTGATTGACAAAAGTTTCAGTAATTTTGTCGTGATATCTCATCTCCAGAGCAGCTGCAGTAATCAGATTCTCGGATGCCCTGAATTTAAAGAGCGGTTTAAGTCTTATATCCACATCCTTGTACTGGAGAAGGTTGTTATTGAACTCTCTTTTGGCAAAATCTGCATCCAGTGCCAGAAGCCGGTTAAATTTTCTTGTAGTGTCTGCAAAGGCAGATATCCTTGAGGTGTCCCCTTTGATCATCTGATACTCCTTTATCTTTTTCTGTGCAATTTCATAATCCTGTTTTGCCGAATTGAACTGGCCAAGCTGATTCTTTACATAGGAGCGGTTCAGATAGGCATTTGCAAAATCGGGATAGAGATTGATCGCCTTGGAATAATCATCCATTGCATCCCTGTAACGTCCGAGTTCAAAAAAGAGGGAAGCTCTGTTGTAGTATGCAAGCACATTGTTAGGATTGAGTTCAAGCACTTTGTCATAATCTTCCAGAGCATTGTTGTAATCTCCGATCTGCGATCTTATAAGGGCTCTGTTGTAGATAGTGAGAGCATTGTTGGGATCATCTATGAGCACCTGGTTAAGATCCTCCAGGGCACCGGATATCTCTTTGTTGTTGTACCGGGCAATAGCCCTGTTGAAAAGTGCAAATGTGTTGGAGGGATCAAGCCTGATTGCATGGTTGAGATCCTCAATTGCCAGATCCTGTTTATTCTGCATTGAGTATATCCTTGATCTTCTAATATAACCTTCCGGTTCGAACCGGTCAAGGCTTATTGCCGTGTTGTAATCCTCCAGTGCTCTTAGTGTATCTCCGAGAAATAGGTAAGACGCACCCCTGTTAAGGTATGCATCTGAGACTTTGGGCTCGTATCTTAAGAAACGGTTAAAATCCTCAACTGCCTTGTCAAACTGCTGTGACAGAAAATAGGTAACCCCTCTGCTGAAATAGAGACCTGTATAGCCGGGCCTCAGATCCACAGCCTCCTCAAGATCTTTAAGGGCAAGGTCATATTTACCTATCCTGCTCAGGGTGATTGCCCTGTAATGGTATGCAGGAGTATATATTGGATTTATGGAGAGAGTTCTGTTAAAATCTATCTGTGCACCCAAAAAGTCCCCGAGGTTGTATTTTGCAATCCCTCTAAAGAAAAAGGCCTCATAAAGAGTTGTATCCAACTGAATGAGTATATTGAAATTCTCAATGGCTCTTGCATACTTACCCTCGATAAGAAACTGACGCCCCCTGAAAAAGAACTGCTTTTTATCATACTGTCCACTTACAACCCTACTCATAAGAGTCATAAACAGCAGTATAACAAATACATACCTCTTAATATCCGCTCTTGCCCTCTTCTCCATCCTTTTATCTTGTTTTTGTTTTTTTCTTATCAGTTTTGCTGCTACTTAACCATTCCGGAACCTCAACCATACCCATAAGCCGCTGAATATCCGATGCTCTGGAAGAGAGGTAGGCGGAGGGTTTGTCGGCTCTCCTTTTTAGCGGATTGGGAAGAGTTGCCGCAATAAGTGCACTCTCCCTGGATGTCAAATTTTGTGCCGTTTTGCCAAAAAAAACAGCAGCAGCAGCTTCTGCCCCATAGATTCCTTTGCCCATCTCGGCAATATTAAGATAGACCTCCAGAATCCTCTCCTTTCCCCAAATCAGCTCGATACATATGGTGAAATATGCCTCAAGCCCCTTTCTCACCCAGGATCTTGCGGGTAAAAGAAACAAATTTTTTGCTGTCTGTTGTGAAATTGTACTTGCACCTCTGAGTCTTCTGCCCCTTTTACCTGCATCCAGAGCTTTGTCTATCTCAATCCAGTCGAAACCTTTATGATCAAGAAATCTTGTGTCTTCTGAGGCCATGACTGCCATTTGCATATGGGGAGATATCTTCTCCAGGGATCTCCACCTCTTCTGAGTTCTAAAATTCTCATCCCCTGCATATTGAATAGATCTGTATATCATCAGGGGTGTTGAAAAGACCGGAATCCATTTAAACGCCAGCACCGTAACAACAGATGATACAAAAAGAAAAAGAGGCAGATATATAAAAAGATATTTAAACCATGAAACTATCCCCTTTTTAACTTTTTTTTGCATAATTATCTGCAAATAGATTATTTTTGACAAATATAAACAAATCCTGATGAAGTTTCTCCGTATTCTAATCTCCCTCACTCTGATCACTATACTGAGCAATCTCATCTGCCGCGGGCAGAACCTTATACAGTACTCCTCGTTAATAGATATTAACAGGTTAAAATCTCTTATCTCTTGGTTATCAGATGATTTGACAGAGGGCCGGGGACTCGGCAGCACAGGTCACCAGATGGCCGGCAGCCTGATAATAGACAAGTTCAATGAAAACAGTCTCTCTCACTTTTACAGCAACAGTTATGTACAGAGCTTCCGGGTAGACACTCTTACCGGGAGAAACATCGTAGGTGTGGTGAGATCCAAGTATTACTCCGATAAGTATATTGTAATATCTGCCCATTACGACCATCTCGGGATACTCCGCAACAATATTTACAACGGTGCTGACGATAATGCATCAGGAGTTGCCCTTCTGCTGGAGCTGGCAAGGGTGTTTGCCAACATGAGAGAGAACAGGGAGGGACTTAACAAAAATCTCATATTTGTTGCTTTTGATGCAAAGGAGAATAATCTCAAAGGTTCTGAGGCCTTTATAAAAAGATTACCTGTAGACAAAAGAAAAATTATTTGCAATATTAACCTTGACCAGATCGGGTGTACATTCTCTCCCCCGGGGAAAAACAAAGATTACCTGCTGGTACTTGGCGCTAACAGTCACAAAGATTTTAAAAGGCTGGCAATCAAAGCAGGCAGAGATGCGGGAGTTGTTACGGAACTGGATTTTAGTTTTTATGGAAGTAAAGAGTTTGCAGATGTTTTCTACTCCTCCTCGGATCAGCATAATTTTTACAAAGCAGGAATCCCATCCCTGCTTCTCACATCGGGAGTACACATGCACACCTATAAACCCACAGATGACTGGTATTTCATTGATTTTCCCGTTCTTGTTAACAGGGCAAGACTTATCTTTAACCTGATATACCAGATTTCATACACTCTTTAAGTCCGGATTGCATACAATCTCTGAGTGCCATGGCAGTGTAGCTATCCTCCCTTTTCAGGAGCTCTTCCGGCCTACCTTCAAAAATCACTCTCCCTCCGGCCTCTCCCCCTTCTGGTCCGAGGTCTATTACCCAGTCTGCACACTTAACCACATCCATATTATGTTCGATAACGACAAGAGTGTGTCCTCTGTCAATCAATGAAGCAAAAGAGTCAAGAAGCTGTCTTATATCGTGAAAGTGAAGCCCGATTGTAGGTTCGTCAAAAATAAACAATATTGTTTTGTCGCTCTGTTCTTTCCCCAGGAAGGATGCAAGCTTAACCCTCTGGCTCTCTCCGCCGCTCAGGGTGCTGCTGCTCTGTCCGAGCTGCACATAGGAGAGTCCTACAGCTTCCAGGGGTTTTAGCTTCTGGGCAATCCTGCGTGAGTGAGCTTCCGGTTGAGATGAGAAGAATTGAATAGCCTGCTCGACACTCATTTTGAGGATATCGTTAATGTTTTTCCCATGGAACTTAACCTCCAGTATCTCCGGTTTAAATCTCAAACCGTTGCAGGACTCACAAACCATCTTTACATCGGCCATGAACTGCATCTCTATGTTGATCATCCCCTCGCCCTGGCATTCCGGACACCTTCCACCCTCAATATTGAAAGAAAAATGTGAATGGCCAAATCCGTTAGCCTTAGCATAGGGTTGCTCAGAAAAGAGCTTTCTTATTTCATCATATACTTTGAGATAGGTCACCGGATTTGAGCGTGTGGATTTGCCTATCGGATTCTGATCTATATATTCAACAGCAGTAATCCTGTTAAGATCTCCGCCGAGGGATGAAAAATCTCCCGGTTTCTCTCCAAACTGATTGATCCGGCGGTTGAGAGCAGGATAGAGAATGTCTCTGACCAGTGTGGATTTTCCGGAACCACTCACCCCGGTGACGGCAGTAAGGAGACGTAACGGAAACTTCACATCAATATTTTTAAGATTATGTTCACAGGCTCCAATGACCTCTATAAAACCGTTCGGTTCCCTCCTCTTGTGAGGTATTCCGATCTTTTCTATTCCGGATAGATAGGCCAGGGTGTGACTCCTGCTATACATTTCAGGGACGGTATCAGTTGCCGGCGGGCCCTGATAAACCACCTCCCCTCCGTGAACACCTGCATCGGGGCCTATGTCAATAATCTGGTCCGCGCTCCTGATTATCTCTTCGTCATGCTCCGCAACGATAATCGAGTTCCCCAGGTCTCTCAGCTGCCTGAGCACAGAGATCAGTCTTCTGGTATCCCTGGGATGCAGGCCGATGCTGGGTTCATCCAGTATATAGAGCGAACCGGTAAGATTATTACCGATTGAACCTACCAGGTTAATCCTCTGACTCTCACCCCCGCTAAGGGTAGATGCCGGGCGGTTGAGTGACAAATAGGGCAGGCCCACAGAGATTAGTGCGTTCAACCTTAGAGATATCTCGTACAAAGCCCTTTCAGCCACCTTTTTGTCGTAATCATCCAGTGTGATCTCCCTGAAAAATTCCGCCAGACCGGCTATGCTCATATCCAGAAGTTCATCTATGCTGCGCCCTCCAACCTTAACATAAAGTGCCTCCTTTCTCAACCTTCTCCCCCCGCATTCCGGGCAGGTGCTCCATCCGGAGTATCTCGCTTTAAGATATCTGTATTGTATCTTACTGTACTTTTTTGAGTCAAGCATCTCAAAGAATTCATCCAGACCGGTAAAGTAGGAGTTGCCTCTCCATAACAACTCCCTCTCCTGGCGGGTTAACTCCCTGTAAGGCCTGTGAATGGGAAATCCGAATTTATAGGCGTTTTCTATGAGACTGTTATAAAATTTACTCATGATCTCTCCCCTCCAACAGGCAATAGCCTCCTGGTAAACAGAAAGATGTGGATCAGGAATTACCAGCGTTTCGTCAATTCCCGGTCTTTTGCCCAGCCCTGAACAGACAGGGCATGCCCCAACCGGATTGTTAAAACTAAATAGAAGCTCACCGGGCTCTTCGAATTTTATTCCGTCTGCCTCAAACCTTGTCGAGAAGCGCATCCCCCTGTCGTTGGGCGATCCTGTGCTTATCACCACCACCCCTCTCTCCTCCTCAGAGGCCAATCTGACATCCATGGCAGTCTGTATCGAGTCCAAAAGCCTGTCCCTTAGCTCATCATCCTCCGGATTAAGTATTAGCCTGTCAATAAGCAATGAGATACCTGAATCCGGCGGGATCTCCCCTGTAAGCAATTTGTCTATGTTCTCTATGTGGTTGTTGACAAATACCCTGCTGAATCCTTCTGATTTGAGGGACAAAAGTTTCTCCACCCTGGTCTCCGGATCTTCTATACTCAGCGGAGTCAGTATATAAACCGCTGCCCCCCCCTCCAGCGAGTAAATATAGTTAAGAATGTCACCTGTAGTATCCCGTTTAACCTCCCGACCGCTAACCGGAGAGATTGTCTTTCCTATCCTGGAGTATAACAGTTTTAAGTAGTCATAGATGCCTGTTACAGTGCCAACAGTCGATCTTGTACTGGTGGAATTCACTCTTTGCTGTACCACTATTGCAGGTGGTATGCCCGTGATAGAATCAGCATCCGGTTTTGAAACTCTTCCCAGAAATTGTCTGGCGAATGAAGAGAGGCTCTCAACATACCTTCTCTGACCCTCGGCAAATATCGTATCAAACAGAAGAGAGGATTTACCCGATCCGGACACTCCTGTAACCACAACCAGTTTATCCCTCGGAATCAAAACACTCAGATTCTTAAGGTTGTTTACTCTTACTCCCTTTATATTGATATTTTTATCAGACATTCGATATCCTGCTTACGGATTTCACCCCTTTTATTTTCTTAAGATTGAATAACAATTTATCCAGTATTTGGTTGTCAGGGACATAAAGCTCAATTTTTGCCTCATAAAGACCCTTTTTATTGTTGCTGACAGAAAAATAGCGCACAGACAGAGAGAAACTGTTAACTATTTCTGTTATCTGACGGCTCAAAGCGTTATCGGTATACGAGCTAACCCTTATTGCCACCTGAAAATTATCGTTGACTATGCTCTCTCTCCACCTCACCTTTTGAATTCTGTAGGGATAGTTGTCAAGCAGTCTGGCGGCATTCGGACAATTAATCCTGTGAATCTTGATCCCCTCCCGCACTGTCACAAAACCAAAAACCTCGTCTCCGGGAATCGGATTACAACATCTTGAAAGTTTATAGCCCACACTCTTGAGTGAGTCATCAATCAGCAGATGGTCGTAGCTTCTCTCCTGCTCCTTCTTCTGAATTCTGGGTGTAGATGTAAATAATGCATCACCCTCCCCCTTCTGGTCACTCTCATCCGCCTTTTGTCTTGAAGTCACAAGCTGTTTTATCTCAGACAGATCCACCTCCTCATTGGCAAGAGCTGTATAAAAGTCTGTAATAGTTTTATATTTATAGTGTTTAGCCAGGAAAAAGAGAGTCTCGTCGTTCAGATCCAGCTTCCAGTTGTTCATCCTTCTCTCCAGCAGCTCTCTTCCCGTAAGAGCGGTTTTTGCCTCCTCCTCCTTGAGTTTCTGTCTGATTTTTGCCCTGGCCTTTGATGTAACTACAAAGGAGAGCCAGTCCTGTGAGGGTCTCTGATTTCGTCCCGTTGTGATCTCCACCACATCTCCGGTCGAGAGTCTCTCTCTTATGGCCGAGGGCTTTCCGTTGATTTTTGCGCTAGCACACTTAACTCCCAGGTTAGTGTGAATATCAAATGCAAAATCAAGCACTGTAGCTCCGGAAGGCAATCTTCTAAGGTCCCCTTCCGGTGTAAAGACAAAAATATCTTCCAGGGGAATAGTTACAACACCAGCTTCCCTGTTTTTG
>JALNXR010000100.1 GCA_023230265.1 Bacteroidales bacterium
TATTATATGTATTATTAATAGTCTTTCCATTCGCATTAACAATGTGTGACAAAGACCCTGAAGTCATAAACACGAACTTCACACTTGATTCACCATCAGCGTATTTTGACGGAAATTCTATTTCTGTACCCTCAGTTGGTGACACTTTTTCTATAAATGTGGCCACAGAAAGTGCAACCAATAAATGGAAAGTAAAATGCCCTGTTGATGATATATGGCTTACCTATAAAAAGATAGGTGACAGATTGAGAATTACAGTTGATTCCAATTTTACTGCTAATGTCCGAAATAGTCATATTACCATCGTATATGGTGAAAACGAAAAGGAGATCCCTTTGAGTCAGGATTATATACGCATCTTGTATTTGCACGAAACTCAAAAGGATTTTGGAGCCTCTTCAGGAACATATCAGATACTTTATACGTCAAATATAAATATAGAAAATCTGACCTGTACTCCAGATGCCTCTTCTTCTTCCTGGATTACAAACATTCAGGTAGAAGAGGGATATATATCCTTTAAATTGTCAAAGAATCACTCTATTACAAGCATCAGAGAAGGCCTCCTGACTCTTGCCGGAGACGGAGAAAGTGTAATATTTTCTATAAGACAGCTACCTTCTACGGGGAGCTCATATATTATTTCTTTGGAAAACCTTGACTGGAATCAAAGCTGGGTATATGATGTAATGGAAGGATCTAAAAAAATCGGAGAGATTTGCCGTGAGTATATTTATAAATATGATCCTGTTAACTCATTGTCTGTAGTAAAGCAGCAGTTGATAGTTGCTTACACAGTTAAGGACGGGATTGTTAATTATTCAGAGGGATTTGTTCTGAATAACGGAGGTTATCTGGTTTGGAACTCATCAATCGACGGGAATACATCCGGCAGCGAAATGATAACACACTACACTCCGGGTTCTCTGACACAAACGCCGACAACAATTTACCTTCCTGACGGTGCAACAAAATTTTCTGAGGTTGAACTGCCGGAAGAAGATATTCCCTATGCAACTAATGCAACTTTGGCCCCTATGAAACTTGTAGACACAAAGAGTGGCCCGGAAAACTCTGCAGGCCAGACCAGTGAGACCTACACATACGGAGTTGTGAAAATTGTTAAAGATTATTGGATCAATTCCAATTATGCATCATCACGATATGCCGACGGAAATAACATAACTACATCACAATCTAACACCGGCTGGCGGACAAACAACTCCGGAGCATGTCTGGTGTCAGGTTATGTAACCGGATCAAGCGTTGTTGGCGGGACATGGACTGATGCTAATGATCAGGCAGAATTGGCTGTTGCTACACGCAACATATATGGATGCATCTATAACTGGATGGCATGTACAAACTCTGTAATTGAGATGGGCCAGACAACAGTGACTCCTGGTACTCAGGATGCTATTTCACCACAGGGGTGGACTATTCCTTCAAAGGAGGACTTTCTTATATTGCGTAATTATATAACTCAGGCAAGCTCTAATCCGACAAAAGAACTACTTTATGAATTGTATAGTGACGAAGAGCTCGATTTATTGGAAAGCAAAAATGTATTTACACCAACATTCGATAAGCAGGATTGTAACATTACAGGTTTTAACGCAAGAGGTTATCGCCAGCGTTCCTGGAAGTCAGGGGGATATAATAATTATAATTATTACTGGTCTCTTGATTACTCATTTGATAATGATAAAGGTAATGAACTTAACAGTTCCAGCGAGGTGTCATCATCAGGACATGTTATTACCGTCCTCAATTTGTTAAAGATTAATACAACTTATCCTATGAATTTATTGCCAAACCCGTGTGGATTTTCTGGTTACCTGAGACTTATTAAAAAATAAAAAATGTTAAAACTGAAAAGGAGCTGTCTTCTTTAAGGCAGCTCTTTTTGTCAAAAAAGGGCTATATGATTATCAGCCAATATATAGTCCTTCTATTCTGACTCTGTATGAGCCGTCTTTCAACCTTGTAACAGCATTTACCAGACCGCTGTGCCTCAATTGCAACATACATCTGTGAGGCAGAAACCAGTATCTCCGGCCGATCATTACATCCCCTTTTTTAATCTCAAAATCTTTGACCAGAGCCGGATTGTATTTTCAAGATGAAGCAACCTGCTCAACATGAGGGATATTTAAAGATATTAAGGAATATACAAACAGCCGGCTGGCAGTTACAACTCTTGACGAACTGATTTTTTAGTAAATTTAATATAGTTACTTTTCGCTAAATTGTACATTATCAGAGTAATTTTTATTTATATTTGGCTGAAAGAACAGAATTCAGAATGTGTTTGACCTATGTTAAGTTTTGAAGAACTGATAAAGAAAATCGAATTAGTTCACAGCACTCTGCAAAATTCAGCAGTCAATGCGGTGAATCAATCTTTGACTATTCGCAACTGGCTTATTGGGCTTTACATTGTTGAATTTGAACAGAATGGAGAAGATCGGGCAAAATATGGAGAAAAACTGATTGATAACATTAATGAGCGAATCAGCCACATTAAAGGGGTTGACAGAAGATCACTATTCAGGTTCCGGCAATTTTATCTTTATTACCCTCAAATTGCAGAAGTATTACAAAGTAACCTATTTCCGATTTATAAATCAAAACGAATAGTGGATACACTGTCCCCACTTTTATTAAAATCTTCAATTGTGGGGATTCAATCCCCACAATTAGGTAAAAAACTATATACTACTGGAGAAAAAATACTTACTCGTCTTTCTTACTCTCATATAGAGCTTTTAATCAGTATAGGAGAACATTTAAAACGTACTTTCTACGAATTAGAATGTATTAAAGGGATGTGGAGTGTAAGGGAGCTTAAGAGACAAATAAACACTTTGTATTATGAACGGAGCAGCCTTTCAAAAGATCCAAAAAAGTTAAGCCAACTTATTTCTAAGAATATAACATTTCAAGAACCAAAGGACATCATTAAAAATATCTACACTTTTGAATTTTTAGATATTCCCACTCGTTTAATTATTGAAGAATCAGATTTAGAAAGTGCATTGTTGGATAATTTACAACAATTCATAGTAGAATTGGGAAATGGCTTTTGTTTTGAAGCTCGCCAGAAAAGAATACTAATTGGCGAAAGGTACTACTTTGTTGATTTACTCTTTTATCATCGTATTTTAAAATGTCATGTATTGATTGAACTAAAACTCGGAGAATTTGAACACGGAGACATCGGGCAATTAAACACTTATATTAATTATTTCAAGTCAGAAATGATGGAACCTGGAGATAATATCCCCATAGGTATATTATTAGTGGCTGATAGAGATCAGGCACTTGTAAAATATGCAATTGCAGGAATGGACGAAAATTTGTTTATACAGAAATATTTAGTGCAATTACCAAGCAAAGAAAGATTAGAAACGTATATCAGAACCGAATTAAAAAAGCTCAAAAACTAATAATAATTTCAAAGTGGTTTTTGACAGGGATATAAGAAAATCCATTAAACCAGCAACCTTTAAGGACATAATTCATACTAATGACTCTAAGGCAATGACCTTCCGATCAGATCCGGCAGGCCGATTTTATAACCTTCTGAATGGAAAACAATCTCTCCCTCAGGATTTACTATATATATCAACGGGTAGTTGTCCCGGAAGGAATGATCAGCACTCTTCAGAAAAATGGTCATCAGCTCTTCGGGTGATATATCCGGAACCTGTAACTTACTTTGTTTCGTTGTGCTGCTTTTTGCATCAATGATTAATGGCAGGAATGCAGATCTTGCAGGAAGACCTTTGTAGCTCTCTGCAGAAAAATCCTTTGCCAGCTTATCCGCCGGAATTGCAAAGATAAAGGAGCCCTTCCAGTTGTCAAACCGGTCCTTTAACTGCGGCAGTTCATTCATCAGATGTTTGGTGGGTTCTCTGTCAGGTTCTATAAAGCAGACAACCAGTCCTTTCTCGTAGAGTGAAGGATCTATCAGGGAGTCAACTTTTCCGTAAACAACCTCTTCCTGTTCCAGTTCTCTAATTATCAACTCTTTTACAACCACCGATCCCTCTTTTATGTTGAAATATTCATTCCGGGCAAGTACCCTGCCGTCAGTGTAACGGTTCCCGGTAGTTAACCTGTAATAACCTTCCTCCAAAGAGAGTTTTACCGGAAATTGAGCAACTCTGCTGTCGTTCTCAAAATCAAGCGGTTCAAAAATTCCGTTCCGGAAAAGAGATATTGTAAAATTGATCCAGTATTGAGGAATATACCCTGCCGGATAGTTTAAAACCAGCTCTCCGGTTTTGCCTGCAGGAGCAGCGGGGTCAAAACTGACACTCTTCCATCCGCCATTGTTCCAAACCTGAATTACAGAGGTTGCCATATCGATATATGCAGGGACGCCAAGGCTTCTGCAAAGTGCCACAAATAAAATGTTCCGTGAGCTTTTGTCAGCCATTCCGGTTTTTATTACACCAATCGGAGAGACCGGGCAATTTGGATAGTTCTGAGCCTTGTCAACGATTTTGATATTCTTTTCAATCCACTCTTTTATAGGATTATAGTCTTTTATAGAATTGTCCGGTTTTGTGAAAAGATCCCGGAACTGCTCTTGCAGGAAAGGTCTCCATTTGCGGATAAGCTCATAAGAGATCCTGGGAGATAGAATGCCTTTTATGTAAACATCAATATTATAGCCGGCAGTTTTATCGTAAGGGGGTGTGTTGTCCAAATGGCTTTGAAGCACCCAGGCAGGAGTGTCCCGGAGATCTTTGTCGGTAAGAGTTGAAAGGATTCTTAATGTATTCTCATTCTTTGAATTGGAAGCGATGAAACGTGAGATTTCATCCCAGTTCCCCTCACTTCTTTCAATAATACCGCTTACAACAGAGGGATCGAGATTGTTCTGACGGGCAAACATAGCAGCAGCCTCTTTCTTCATAAAGGTTGAGAGGTAGGCAGTCCTTAAAGAGTCCTCGTATTTGAGCCTTTGGTTATTCTTCTCCCGGCCGGGATTATCTTCAGCAGGGGCAAAATGTGCCTGTTCTTCAGGAGGAGTAAGATCAAGCTCTTCTGTATATTCCGCTCCGGACTCTCTGTCAAGTTTTACAGAGAGGCTATCCTTGGTTGAAAGAGAGGCTTTTTCATATCCGTACCAACCCTCTTTATGTGCCCATACAACCATATCTCCTGCTCCGGAGATAACAAAAGAATTCCCGTTTTTATCAGTCGGTTTTTCATAAACCGGATAATATTCGGAGTAGTTGTATATCAGATATTTTACATACGCCCCCTCAACTGTGTTTCCATCGCGGTCATATACGTTAACCTCAAGCTTTTTTGTATCGGTATAGTTCTCAAGCACATTAATCTTGGTATAGAGAGGATAATCTGTTTTGCTCTCAGGGCCGAAGTATTTTCCGAAAACATTGGTGTGAACCATCATCGCCCTTTTAGCCGGATAGGTGAACCAGGCCATATTCAGCCCGGGTTCCGGTTCGCAGGCACCCATAAAATACCACTTTCCGCTGCACCATACCTCTACCCAGGCGTGGTTGTCGTCTGTGTGGGCCCACCTTGGAGTGTAGCACTGACGGGCAGGTATTCCTACGGCTCTCAATGCTGTTACGGTAAAGGTTGACTCCTCTCCGCACCTTCCGAATCCCGTCTTCATGCTGGCCAAAGGTGACGATGTCCTGCTGTCGGACGGGCGATAGGTGATTTTTTCGTGGCACCAGTGGTTAACCTCAAGTGCTGCATCGTACATAGAGAGATCTCTTATCCTCTCTTTAAGCTCTTTGAAAAAGGCAATGCGGGCAGTGTCAAGATTTTCGTTATTCACCCGTGGGGGAAGCACAAAGTGTCTGAAGAGGTCCGCGGGAACCTCCTTTCCCCAGCTGAATGTCTCCCTGGCCTCAAAAGCGGCCTTTGTCATGGTCAGAAAGTATTCTCCCTGATAATCTGCAATATCCACAAGCGGCATGTATGCATAAAGAAACTCCATAGCTTCTCTTTCCCTGGCATTCATTGTATTCTCTTCGAAAACACCGAACATCTCCTTTCCCTCAAAAGCAGCTTTTCTCTCAATGAATTTTTGCTTTACCTCCTCTCTTTGTGATTTGTCAGGGATTAAACCGGATCCCTCACTGCAGCCCGGCAGAAGAGAGATTGTTGACAGCAGTGTTAGAATCGAAAAAACCGTGAATGTTTGCTTTAAATGATTCATGATAAGAATTTAAAAATGTATATGTTGTAAACTTTAAGCTTACCTGTTGCTTCTCGCGGTTTCAACCTCCATAACAATTGCCTTCACAATATTTTCTGAGGTCTCAAAATGGCTGTAGCCTGCTCTTTCAAGTTCATTTTCGCATACATAAGTATTTTGATACTCCATGCCGCCTTTAATGGTATGCTTTGCCGAGAAATGAAGTTCTGTGCAACCTGTGTAACTGAGAATTTCAAGAGCATTTTCCGGTGTGATTCCGCTTCCGGCAGCACCCGCCTCTTTGCAATATTTTATATCATCCAGTATCAGACGGTATTCATCAGGGTTGTAATAAAAGTCTCCGGGGCGGGGGCGGATAAGGACAAAAACAGGTATGGATAGATTTTTACAGCACTCAGATATCAGAGCCGGTGAGGGGGTGAGACCTCCCAACTGGAGTGCCTGTCACAACTCTATCCTGTCGCCCCCGCCCCTCTGGGCAGCAAATGCTGAATTAACAGAATCAGCACAGATTTCGGTAATAATTTTTCTCATTCGGCGGATGCTTGATCACACATCATAAACTTATCCTGTTTCACTAAACAGTTTGATTACAAATTTATTCTTTTTATTTGTACTTACACTCTGCCGGTTGTACTTACACTCTGCCGGTTATCAGAATACAACACCCCAAAAATCATTTAATACCGTCAGATTGATTATATTTGTATATTAAATAATTTTATATTATTTGTTATGAAAACAATACAGGTATCAATTGGCAAAATAACCGGCAGGGTGGTTACCCTGGCCCTGTTAATTATTATGGTCACCTCCTGTGGTAAGGTTATGATAACCGGCAGAAACCAGTTTCTCCTTTTTGACCAGGGTCAGATAACATCCCTGAGCAACCAGGCATATACTGAGTTAATGAGTAAAGCCACAGTATCCCCTAATACAAACTATAACAAAATGGTTAAGCAGGTAGGGACAAATCTTACCAACGCTGTTACCAGGTATATCAATGAGAAAGGGATCACAAATGCACTGGAGGGTATTAGCTGGAAGTTTGAGGTGTTAAAGGATGAAACGGTGAATGCTTTCTGCCTCCCGAACGGAAACATCGTCTTCTACGAGGGA
>JALNXR010000101.1 GCA_023230265.1 Bacteroidales bacterium
AGAGTTGGGAGTGAAAATTTGTGTATCTTTGTCACAAGTTAACAAACTCCGGGAAAAATCAGAATAATCAGAGTTATCAGAGCAATCAGAACAGTTAATCAAAGGCATAAATATCATTTTATATTTCCGGACTTATATTCAATAAAATAATGGATTACAACACCCAGCGCAGCAAGCTGATGATGCCCGAATACGGCAGACATGTTCAGAAAATGATAAGGCAGGTCAAGGATATCACTGACAGGGATAAAAGAAACGAACAGATCCGTGCGGTGATAGGAGTGATGGGAATAATCAATCCTCAGCTGAGGGAACTGAGTGATTTCAGACACAAACTCTGGGACCATATTCAGATAATATCAGATTTTGAGATAGATATTGATTCCCCTTATCCGATTCCCACACGGGAAACATTTATCAACCATCCTCACCCGATTCCTCTTGAGACGGTTCCTCTCAAGGCAGCCCACTACGGACGCAATATTCAGAATATGATTAACATGGTTGCGGAGAGGCCTGATGATGAGATCCGCCGGTCAATGATTCTGACTCTGGCAAACTATATGCGCCAGCAGTATCTTATTTGGAATAAAGATTCTGTAACTGAGGATGTTATATTCAAGGATCTTAACCGCTTGTCAGAGGGTAGGATAACTGTTCCGGAAGATATGCATCTGCAGCCAATTTCTCAGATGTCACAGAGCTCCCAGGGAACAGGGCATGGAACTCATCAGCCCTATAATGTAGGCCACAGGAACAAATTCCGGCCTGGCAACAAGAAGGGGCCAAAACGAAACAAACAAGTGTAAGTTTTGCAGACAGATTTTTACGATCTTAGTTTTTTGCAGGCGAATTTAAAAAGGTAAATTTTTTAGCTATGGCATATTTTAAGGTAGAAGGTGGTCATCGTCTCAAGGGCGAGCTGATCCCGCAGGGGGCCAAGAATGAGGCTCTTCAGATTCTCTCGGCAGTGCTGCTTACAGAGGAGAGGGTGGTGATTCACAACATTCCTGATATCTTGGATGTCAATAAGCTGATAGGGCTGCTTGAGGACCTGGGTGTGACCGTTGAGAAGCTCGCCCCTGCCGATGGAGGTAAGAGTTCCCGTGGCGGTGCAGCATCTTTCAGTTGTGCCTTTACTGCAAAAAATATTAACCTTGATTTTGTCAAATCACCTCAGTTCTGTAAACTCTCTGCGGCTCTCAGGGGCTCGGTGATGCTTACAGGTCCGCTTCTGACCCGTTTTGGATTTGCGTATATGCCAAAACCCGGCGGGGATAAGATCGGGAGGAGGCGTCTGGACACACATCTTATCGGCCTGGAAAAACTGGGAGCAAAACTGAATTTTGACAAGGGTGACTCCTTTTTTGAGCTCTCATCTGACGGACTTAAAGGGTGCTATATGCTTCTGGATGAGGCATCTGTTACCGGGACTGCCAACATAGTGATGGCAGCTGTGCTGGCAAAAGGTAAAACTACAATTTACAATGCTGCCTGTGAACCTTATCTCCAGCAGCTTTGCAAATTGCTCAACCGTATGGGTGCAAAGATTACCGGAATTGGCTCCAATCTTCTGACTGTTGAGGGGGTTGAGCAGCTCGGCGGAACGGAACATACTATATTGCCCGATATGATTGAGATTGGCAGCTTTATCGGGCTTGCTGCTATGACTGCAAGTGAGATAACTATTAAAGATGTTGCATACGACCAGCTTGGAATTATTCCCGCGCAGTTCCGCCGGCTGGGTATAACCATTGATGTAAAGGGTGACGACATCTATATTCCGGCTCATGAACACTATGAGATTGAGAGTTTTCTGGATGGTTCCATTATGACTATTGCTGACGCTCCATGGCCGGGACTCACTCCCGACCTGCTGAGTGTTTTTCTGGTAACAGCGACTCAGGCCAAGGGCTCTGTGTTGATTCACCAGAAAATGTTTGAGAGTAGGTTATTCTTTGTCGATAAGTTGATTGACATGGGTGCACAGATTATTCTATGCGATCCTCACCGGGCTACTATCATCGGTCACAACCGGGAGTTCTGTCTCAGGGGTACACGGATGTCCTCTCCCGATATCAGGGCGGGGATTGCACTGCTGATTGCAGCGATGAGTGCAAGAGGTACAAGCATAATTGAGAACATCGATCAGATTGACAGGGGGTATCAGAATATCGACACAAGACTTAATGCTATAGGCGCAAAGATTGAAAGATTCTTGTAGTTTGAATCAGATTTGTACAGATCAGGATTACACAGATCAGGATTACACAGATCAGGATTACACAGATCAAGTTTGCACAGATCAGGATTCAACAAATAATGTTTGTACAGATCAAAGTTGCTCAGAAATATTAGAAACAGATTCCACAGGTATTGTAAAGTGAAATATGGCTAAGAAAAAAAGAAAATCTGCTGACTCCGGCCCTGACGGGAACGTTCCTCTAAAGGGGATGGAGACTTTCCGGTTGCTTGCCGGGCTCTTCTTTGGAGTTCTGGCGATCTATACATTTATTGCCCTGCTCTCCTATCTTTTTACCTGGGCGGAGGATCAGTCGCTTCTTACCAACTCCGATGTATGGAACACTCTGGTTCCGGCTGAGAACGGGGGAGGGAAGGTCGGCTTTTTCTGGGCCAATTTACTTTTATCAAAATTGTTTGGTCTGGGAGCATTCATAATTCCATTCTTTTTTATGGGGATATCTTTCTATGCACTAAAAATAAGAAAGATAAAGCTCCTTAGACTCTTTTTCCTTTCACTCTTTGGAGCTATTATATTCTCTGTTCTCTTCTCATATATATTCAGTTTTACCAAATTCGATACCTGGTTCGGCAACGGTGTGGGTGGTTCCTACGGTTATTATGTGAATGAGTGGCTGGTTGCTATGCTTGGCAATACGGGCGCCGGCTCTCTATTGATAGTCCTCACGGTTTTATGGCTTGTTATTCTAAGCTATGGTGTTGTGAAATGGTTCAACAGGATGATAGAAAGGATTTTCCATCGTAAGCCCAAAGATGCTGACCTGGCCGCCGGCGCCTCTCTTGCAGGAGTTGCTGCAGAAGGTGGAGAGCCTGTTGATCTTTACAATAAGACTAAGGATGATGCTCCGGAGAACGATGTAGTATTCGAAATACTTGAGAGCAGCCATCTGGAATCTGCCGGTGAGGCTCAGTCTGACGGTAAATCCAGGGCTGCCGGAGTGGACCCTGCCACCGGGGAGCTTTACGGGATTGACGGTGCCGGAGGAATTTCCCCCCTCAATGGCTCAGGTAACGGGCTCAACGGCAGCGATGACACTGACTCCGACGAAGATTTCTTGAAGAATATTCCCCCCGAAACTCTCGAAACACTTTTTGATCCGAGACTTGATCTCTCTAATTATCAGATTCCACCGATCTCTCTTCTTGAGGATTACAAGGATAGGATCTTTAAAGTTCCAATGGAGGAGCTGGAGAAGAACAACCGCAAGATTGTAAAGACTCTCAAGGACTACAAGATTGATATCGACAAGATATCTGCCCGTACAGGTCCCACTGTGACTCTATATGAGATCGTTCCCGCTGCCGGTGTCCGTATTGCACAGATCAAGAGGCTGGAGGAGGATATCGCCCGCTCTCTGGCGGCAAACGGAGTGAGAATTATCGCCCCGATACCCGGAACAAACGCTGTGGGTATTGAGGTGGCAAACGAAAAACCGAGCATTGTGCCTATGCGCTCTATGCTTGAGGATCCAAAATTTACAAATGCAAAATTCGATCTCCCGGTGGTGCTTGGCAGAACTATCTCCAACGAGGCACTTACCTTTGACCTTGCCAAGGTGCCTCACCTTTTGGTTGCTGGTGCTACCGGTCAGGGTAAATCAGTGGGTCTGAATGCAATAATTACATCCCTGCTCTACACCAAGCACCCCTCGGAACTAAAATTTGTTCTGGTTGATCCCAAAAAGGTGGAGCTCTCTCTCTACTCCAGGATTGAACGCCACTTTTTGGCTAAGCTCCCCGATTCAGAAGAGGCTATAATAACTGACACACAAAAGGTTGTATATACTCTCAAATCTCTTACCATTGAGATGGACAGCCGGTATGACCTTCTTAAGATGGCGCATGTGAGGAACATCAGGGAGTACAACGAGAAGTTCCTCTCAAGAAAACTCAATCCTCACAAAGGACACCGCTACCTTCCTTTTATTGTTGTGATTATAGACGAGTTTGCTGATCTTCTTATGACTGCCGGACGGGAGATCGAGGAGCCGATTGCAAGGCTTGCACAGTTGGCCAGGGCTATAGGGATTCATCTTGTGATTGCAACCCAGCGACCTACCACTAATATCATAACTGGTCTGATAAAGGCCAACTTTACCGCCCGTATCGCCTTTAGGGTAATTTCCAACATAGACTCCAGGACGATTCTTGACACTACGGGAGCCAATCAGCTTGTGGGAAGGGGAGATATGCTGATATCTACAAACGGAGAGCTCACAAGG
This sequence comes from Bacteroidales bacterium, assembly GCA_023230265.1. Lineage (GTDB taxonomy): Bacteria > Bacteroidota > Bacteroidia > Bacteroidales > UBA932 > Bact-08. The sequence continues at coordinate 4,485 of JALNXR010000101.1, forward strand.
GTGCAGTGTGCCATGATCGATACTGCTGAGGTTGAAAGGGTGACCGAATATATAGGTTCCCAGAGAGGTTACGCCTCTGCGTATTATCTGCCTGAATATACCGGTGAGGATGGTGACGGATCGGGTGTGGGAGATGTTGATCTGGGCAAAAGGGATAAGCTCTTTGATGAAGCCGCCAAGCTGGTAGTACAGTTTCAGCAGGGTTCCACATCCTTGATACAAAGGAGATTGAATTTGGGTTACAACCGGGCCGGCAGAATCATGGACCAGCTTGAGGCCGCCGGAATAGTGGGCCCCTTTGAGGGCAGTAAAGCCCGCCAGGTGCTTATATCGGATTTCGCTTCTCTTGACAGGATTCTCGCCTCTCTGGAGTGATTTTAACCCTGTTTTTGCATAGGTCAGATAGTTTTGCATGTGGCTTGACAGGATTCTCGCCTCTCTGGAGTGATTTTAACTGTTTCAGGTTGTGAGATTTGGTCCAGATTTTGAAAGGTATTTTCAGCCAGGAGGTGTGTTTCCAGACTTGAAAGCGTGACTTTGGCCGGGAAGTGTGTTTCAGGCCGGCAATTTGGCACTAAGGCTTTCTATATAAGTGGACAGGTTAGTCCGGAAAATGTCACATGCCGGCTAAGCCCTTAATATTCATCCATATATGTATATTCTCCAAGTGTTAGCTATTCCCGAGGAGATTGGAAATGGAATTTTTTTGGTGGAAGCAAATTTTGTAACAACTTATTAAACAGTATTATATAGAAATATTAGATAACTATAGTTTTTAAAAAATTGCGTAAAAGCCACATTAACAGTATTATAATAAATTTGCTTACACCAAAAAATTCACCTAAATTCACGGGATTCCATAAATCAACAAAATGTGCGGAACTTTAGCATATCTGTTTTGTCCGGAAATCAGTCAATCTATATCAGGCTATATATCAGCCCGGGACAATTTATTGAATATATTATATCTGGCAGAGTTATTGCAATGTAATTGTTTAAACGAAGTAAAATGAGAACTCTGGCTGCAATATTATCTTTATTTACAATTATTTATGCAGGTGATATATCATCAAAACCGGCAAATTCTTCAAATATTGATGGGAATAAAGCCTCTGATATTCTCTCCAGTTTCACCGGCCGGCTGAAATCTCTTCCTGCTTTTGAACTGGAGTTCTCAATGGGGGCTGAGGGCGCTGTAATTGCCGGGACGATTCAATCCCAGAAGAACTCCTTCCGGCTGATAAACGATATTATTGAGATTTACTGTGACGGAAAGGAGAAGTGGATATTTAACAAAGATTATAATGAGGTTACGATCTTTAAACATGACACCTCACAGACAGATATTACCGAGAATCCTGCAGCATTTTTTAATACCATAGGTACAAATTTCTCCTACGACTCCGGTGCAAAATCCTGGACTGTAGGTCAGAGCGATATAGCCTCTTCTAAAGGCAATGCACCATCCTCAGTAACAGACAATTCGCCTTCCTCAGTAACAGGCAATGCACCTTCCCCGGTCAGGGGAAAACAGTTGTGGCTGATAGAGCTCAAACCAAAAAATAAGAAATTGGCATATAGCTCGATAACCCTAGGAATCGAAAAGGAAACTTTCATCCCTGTGATGATCTCCTATCTCTCCAAAGATGGCTCCCGACTTATAACCTGGGTAACCCGGTTCGGGGAGCACAAGGAGTGGCCTGCTGAACACTTTGTTTTTCCTGCTGATTCTTTACAAAGAAATACAGTAAACGATCTGAGATAGTTATTACAACTTGATCATTTTTAGCTTTAGGATTTGCTTCTTATAATTAATGAAGTAATTTTGAGCTTTATTTATAGTATTGAAAGTTGTTACTGGTCAATGTCGATTGATAAAGGAATAGTGCAATCATATATCATTTTCTAATGAATTCATCAATAAATAAGAAAATTCATAGCTTTCTTACGGGTATAAATGAGAAAAGACCAAAAATGTGGGAGAAGTTATTCACTGACTACTTCTCTCCGTTATGCAATTTTGCAGTCGGATTTTTGAAAGACAGGAATATAGCTAAAGATATTGTTCAGGAAACGCTGGTGAAAATCTGGGAAAAACCTACAAACTTCCAAATGATATCGGAATTAAATAAATATTTATATAAATCGGTTTACAATAATTGCATTAAGTACATCAGAGATAATAACATTAAAGATAAGCAATTAAAGGAAGTTGATGTATTTGATTATGAAGATCCTGAGGTGTTAAACAAGGCAATGTTGGAAGAAGTAATAAGAAAGTTGCGATCAATAATTGATACTTTACCATCACGACAAAAAGAGGTAATGCTTATGAGTCTTCATAAAATGAAAAATGAAGAGATTGGAGAAGAACTTTCAATATCTGTTAACACTGTTAAGAAATATAAAAAACAAGCGTACGAATCTATTCGAAATCGAATTAATAAGGATATGTTTTTATTTGCCTTTTTAATTTTTAATATCTAAAAAGGTACCCACTTTCGCTTTTTGGGATTATATTAATGAAAACCCAGAAAGAATGATTTTTAATTCTGATTTTAACGTAATTTCTGACTTAATTATTAAAGATCTACTAGGGAGTATATCTTCTCTAGAAAGATGCCGATTAAACTGTTTAATTGATAAATATGGACTTAGTGGCCGAAGTTGTCTTGATAAGAAATTAATTTTTGAAAAAACATTATCAAGCTTCGACGATAATATTTATTCGATTGAAACAAAATTAGCATATCGAAAATTTATATAATAGCCCGTAAAAAAACCGAGCAGATAAAAAGTGATTAAATTTGTCTGTTATGGAAAAAAGGAAGAATATAACCAG
>JALNXR010000227.1 GCA_023230265.1 Bacteroidales bacterium
AATTATCACAGGTCTTTCGCAGAAAAATTAATCATCGCCATCAATAAATTCCACTTTTATATCCTGATTAAGCATGAAATTTTCTAAATTCAAGGCCTGCCTTGGGCGTCCCTCTAAGGTGTCCTTATATTCAACAATAGCCTCAAATCTCCCTTTACGGCTTTCATAGACAATAAAACGGCAAGAATCTGGTTTATCGTCTTTGTTTGACCTTTACCCTAGCTCCTTTCAGTCGTTTTTTCTCACAATTTTCACCGTCTATTGTAATATCATAATTAATGCCTGTACTTTCCTCTAATTCTCGCAAAAAGGGGGAAAGAGAAGACGCTTTGGCCCCGTGTGTATTCCTCCGGGGATCGTATCCTTTTTTAAATGGTTTTATTTTTTCACCATTATCGGATTAGCCTATGATGAAATTTTTTTTATTTCTTTATCAAAATCGCTTTCAAAAGCTTTATCCTGGATTACACGAAACTTTTCGAATTCTTCTTCTGCTAGCTTTTTCGCTACTTCATGACTTATTTCTCCGGCATTTTTTAAAATCTGATATTCGTTGAATTGCAGGAATGAATCTAATTTTGATATCCAGTCTGTCATTTTCATAGGAATTTGACGGTCTGCCTGATTTTCAGCATAATCGAGATACATACTCACAATTCGTTCTAAACCTTTAATTTCCTTCTCGCATAGATAGTTCTTAGCTACTGGGACATCGGTCTTTAGCACTTTACCTTTAGGGGCATTTTTCCATGTCTGTAGACCCATAAATGGTTTTGTTGCATCGGCTCTTTCGGCAACCAATTGTGCTGCTGTTTTTCCAGTTATTGCCCAATGCAGCTTATTCTGAACTGTTTTAAAGAATGTTTGAGTAATTTCAGCATCTTTGCTATAATCAATACTACATTGTTCATATATGTCTGTAATCTTTTGGTAAAACCTTCTTTCACTTGCCCGAATCTCTCGTATACGTTCTAAAAGTTCATCGAAATAGTCTTTTCCAAAACGTTTGCCTTGTTTGAGACGTTCATCGTCGAGAACAAAACCCTTTATTATAAACTCCCGGAGTGTTTTAGTTGCCCAAATTCGGAATTGGGTTGCCTGAAAAGAGTTTACCCGGTAACCGACAGCTATTATGGCATCGAGATTGTATAAGTTTGTAAGGTAGTTCTTGCCATCATCAGCAGTTATTCGAATTTTTCGAATAACTGAATCTTCCTGTAATTCATTGCTTTTAAAAATTTCTTTTAAATGATAGTTAACAGTATGCACTTCAACGCCGAATAATTCAGACATCCTTTTTTGGCTTAACCAAAAAGTTTCGTCATTGAAGATTACTTCTATGCTGATATTACCTTCAGGTGAAGTATAGAAGATTATATCTGAGTATTGTGGTTTTAGCTTATCGTCCATTTTTTAGTCATAGTTACTTGTTTTATAATTGTTTGCTTTGCTCCGATTACTTACCGATACAAAACTTCGAGAATATATTCCCGAGCACCTCTTCTGTACTTACCTCACCGACAATTTCACCTATGTGAAAAAGTGCCTCCCTTATATCCTGAGTGAGCAGGTCGGTTGAAAGTTGCTTTTCTAGCCCGGATTCAACTCTTTTCAAAGCCTCGTTCGCAAATGTCAAAGCTTGGTAATGTCTAGAGTTCGTAACTAAAGTAGAACTCGCTGTAAAGCTTATATTTATTTGTGATTCAATTATTGATGATTTAAGATTGTCTAATCCCTCCCCGTTTTTTGCCGATGCTGCCATAACTCCTGTATGGGTCAGACCTGCAGATTCTGCGATTTTTTTTATCTCTCTTAACATCTTTTCAGGATGAACTACAGTATCAATTTTGTTAAGCAGAATAATAACCTTCTGATCACCTTTGTCAATTGCCGTTTTTAACTGGCTGACGCTTTCAAAGAAGTTATCCGGACACTCTGCATCCAGCACCAGTATTACAACAGAAGCGGATCTGATTTTTTCAAATGTTCTTTCAATTCCCAGAATTTCAATTTGTTCTGTACTCTTTCGGATTCCTGCAGTGTCAATAAAGCGGAACATAACTCCTCCAAGGTTTACAAGATCCTCAATATAGTCTCTTGTTGTCCCGTGGATATCAGATACTATCGCTCTTTCTTCTCCGAGAATTGCATTCAGAAGAGTGCTTTTGCCGGTATTTGTTGCTCCCACAATAGCCACAGGGACACCGTTTTTAACTACATTACCTAATTTAAAAGATTCAATGAGAAGAGAGATGTGTTCTATGCTTTTACTTACCATTGCTTTTAACTGACCCCTGTCTGCAAACTCGACATCTTCGTCACTAAAATCGAGTTCAAGCTCCATAAGGGAGACAAGGTTCAGAAGGTTTTTTCTCATTTGAGCCAACTCTTTGGAAAATCCTCCTCTCATCTGGCTTAGGGCATTTTTATGGGCAGCTAAAGTTTCTGATGAGATAAGATCCGCAACAGCTTCTGCCTGTGCTAAATCCATCTTTCCATTCAGGAATGCCCTTTTCGAAAATTCACCCGGAAGAGCCATTCTTATGCCTGAGTCAACCAGGAGTCTTATTATCTCCTGTTGGATGTAGGTTGAGCCATGGCAGTATATCTCTGCAGACTCTTCTCCGGTGAAAGAGTGGGGGGCACGGAAGAGAGAAACAACTACCTCGTCTAATATCTCTCCTTCTCTTTTAATAACTCCATATCTTAGGGAATGACTTCTAGTTTCACTTAAAGTAGAGCCTTTGAATGGCTCAAATAATCTGCTGATTATAAAAATTGAATTTTTCCCGCTTATCCTTATCACAGCCAAGGCTCCAACACCGGGAGGAGAGGAGATAGCACATATTGTTTCACTTATGTCAAAATACTCATTCATAATTCAAAGTGCTTATTCATAATTCAAAGTGCTTATTCATAATCTATTAATCCATTTTAAAGCCTCATTTTCACTCAATTTTGACAAACTGTTATGTTTTACAAAATCCAAAACCCATTTGGGATCACTCTTGGAGTACTCCCTCAATGCCCATCCGATGGCTTTATTTACAAAAAATTCATTTGAATTTTTATTCTCAAGTATTGACTGAGATAAAATCTCTAAATTAGTTTCATTCTTATACTTAAGCTGGAATATAATAGAGATTCTTTTTAGCCAGATGTTATCAGCGTAGATCCATTTTTCGATAAAATCTCTCAAAAGTATAGGATACTTTTTACATAAGAATCCGACAGATGGAGCAATGGAATCTATACTGTCCCACCAGGGTTTTATCAGAGCAGCTCTCTCAATGTTGATGAAAGATAAGGCTCAATCAGATTTCTGAACCTGTAAATGTACTCTGTGGCAAGGTAGGTAAACTCTCTTTCAGGCATCTTCATGGATTGGAATACAAACTCCCAGTCAAAACTCCTGGCACCCTTCAATTGCTTGAAATAGCGATCGTTTATCTCTTTTCTCCCCGGAGATTGTATCCCCAGGAAGGGGAATTGATTCTTCATATATGCAGCCATAGCCAGAGCCTTTTCCGGATTGGCATTCTGATAGTATGTCTTAAAAATTTCCATAGGGTTTTCTTTCCAGTCTCACAATATTCTCAAGGTGATGAGTGTGGGGGAACATATCCAGAGGTTGTACATTTGTTATTCTATATTGATGGGACATCATCGCCAGATCCCTGGCCTGAGTTGCAGGGTTACAACTGATATACACAATTATAGACGGGTTTGCCTCAACAATTACTTTAGCTACATCAGGATGTATTCCGGCTCTGGGAGGATCAAGTATCAGCACATCAGGTATACCGTTATCCTCTATAAATGATGGTTTCAGAATATCTTTCATATCCCCGGCAAAGAAGCGGGCATTTTTTATTCCGTTGTTCTCAGCATTAAAAAGAGCATCCTCAATAGCCTCCGGCACATATTCGATACCAATTACCTTTTTTGCTCCGGAGGCCATAAAGAGTGCAATTGTTCCGGTTCCCGTATATAAGTCATAAACAGTCTCATTGCCGGTCAATCCGGCAAACTCTTTTGCTATCCGGTACATTTTAAGAGACTGGGATGTGTTGGTCTGAAAAAACGATTT
>JALNXR010000102.1 GCA_023230265.1 Bacteroidales bacterium
GAGCTTTAGGGTAATCTGGGATCTCTGTGGTGAGTTGGGCAACTGAGATAATTTGAAGCAGATAACAAATGGAAGAGTCAAAGTAGATAACAGAGGGATTTACCCTCGTTGACAACAGATGTCAAATAATATAAAAATTTTTAGGCGAAGATTTTTAATTTATCCTTAGATTTCACACTAAATTTTGGAGAGTTAAACTTTGTTAATGCCCTCTTTATCCTTTTGTTGGCTATTGATATCTGACTGTCGATTGTCTTTACAGATACCGATAATATATTCGATATTTCCTTATATTTTAATTTCTCCTCTTTTGCTAAAAGGAATATCATTCTGCATCTTTCTGGTAATCTTATGATAACATCTTCAATAACCATCTGCAACTCTTTTTTCATTAACCTATCAAGAGGACTTAGAACTACATCAGGAATTTCAACTATAGTATTGAAATCTAAAGTTTCCTGGCGATCCATCCTCTTTTTTATCATAAGAGCCTTATTTTTAACTGAAGTAAAAAGATATGGTTTAATTTTTTGAATCTCCGGGAGTTTGTCTTTTATTATCCATAGACTAAGGAACACATCTGATACACAGTCTTCTGCCAGATCTTTTCTTTTTAGAAGATAAAGAGCAAATCTGAACAAACCCGGATAGTATTCATGAAAATATTCCATGAATACCATCTCTTGGTTTGTTTTTACAGTCTCTCTCATATAAGGAGGGATTATTTGGGATCTAGTATTTTATCTATTGATGTGACTATGTCTTTATAGTGTTCAACAATAATATTGTTTTTAATCCTCTTTTGTTTAATCAGTAAATCCTTTTTCAGAATTTTTAAGTCGTTTTTCAAAAGCAGTGTATAATCAGAAAAAGATACCATGTCTGGTTTATCAGGAGATGTTCTCCTTTTAAACATCTCCTCAATTTTGGAAATATATGCTCGCTGCAAAATACGTCTGTTTATGTCGGGAGTCGCATTTGTATAAAGATCTCTCCAGACTGCACTTCTTACATCGGCAATGTATTCATCAGGTTTATAGTATTTCCCTGGCTCTGTTGATTCCAGGTAGATAAAATCTAACAACTTTCCAATAGAGAATATAGAATTGAAAACCCTGATTTGGGACTCTTGAACATTTCTATACTCTAAAAGGAATTGGTCAAATTTTTGATAATAGTCGTTTCTAATCAGCCATTCAGGAGTATCTAAGGCATTTTTTTCCAGGAAATCCAAAGATTCCTTTTGAATATCTTTTTTCACAGGGTAGTATTGCGCCCCGGATTGATCTGAATTCTTGGGATCCTGGTATGTGCCTCCAAGATTAGATGACACATGCAACATATATTTCGTCCATTGAGAAATACATTTTTTATATATTTTTTTCAGGTTTGAATAGCTCTTACCCTCCTCTTTTGTCCAATCACCAATGTTGTCCATCACATACTTGAGATTTTTTATCCCATATTCAGAAGCGAGTATATGATTGTCCCCCAGGTCTTCTGTCTGGGCTCTGGGATCTTTTTGAATAAGCCACTGTTCTCCATATAGATACTTAGGATTATCTGCCTTGGCTTTTAACATCTTATCGAGTACGAGATCCGTCTCATCAGGAGTTTTATGGTCAGGGAAATATCTATAGCCCCATTCGATGGCGTGCTTGTCGTAATCTCCGATAATCGGAAAAAGATTAGTTACATTATCTTCTGGTTGTGCTATATAATTAAATCTTGCATAGTCCATTATAGAGGCACTTGTCCCATATTTATCTGTAAAAGTCTTAGATCTGAGTGAGTCAGTAGGAAAAGCATTGCTCCCTGCAAAGTTATGTGCAAGTCCTAAAGTGTGTCCTACTTCATGACAAACCAAATACCTTATCAAACGGCCCATGAGATCTTCATTATAAACCATTTTACGTGCTTCCGGATCTACAGCTCCGCATTGGATCATATACCAGTCATGCAAAAGTTTCATAACATTATGGTATATGCATACATGACTCTCAATTATTTCCCCTGATCTTGGATCCGCAGTGTGTGGACCGTATGAATTTTCCACATATGATGCAAAATATGATACCGATGAATAGCGTGCATCCATTATATCGAAGTCTGGATCTTCTTCTTTAGTCGGCAAAGTTAATGCTTTTATAGCATTTTTAAATCCAGCCTGCTCAAAAGCAATATTCCAATCTTCTACACCCAGTTTAAAATACTTGATCCATTGTTTTGGAATAGAAGAATCCAGATAATAAACAATAGGTTTTATTGGTTCCACCAGTTTACCCGCCTTATACGCATCAACATCAGAAGGCTCTAATCTCCACCTTTTGGCATAGCCTGTTCTAACTGACTCCTGAGCATCATCAAAGCTGTAATCGTATTGACTTCGTGAAAAAAAGCCCACTCTTAAGTCGTAATATCTTGGCATCATAGGCTTCTCCGGCAAAAGAAGTAAGGAATTGTGAATCTCTAATGATACGCTCTTTAGATTATCATTCTCAATTTTATCGTTTTCTGTTATAGAATAGGATTTAACGGTTTTGACTTCAATGTTCTTTTCAAATGATTTCATTGATATGATGAAACTTGTTTTATCGTCCTGGTTTCCTATTCCGAATGTTTTCTTTAACGTTGCATTTAGACCGAATCCAAGTATGTCTTTTCCAAAGAGATCCGTCACATCAATAATTACCGAAGAATCTTTTGAGTATCCCGCAATTTCCATAGCTGCAATAATTGGAGGAAAAGCCGAACTATATACAGCATCATACATTACGCTTTCCTTCGTGGCAACTTTTTTATATATTTTTGTTCGCAGCAATATTTTTCTATTACTCTTTTCCCAGAAGAAGACCCTTTCATCCAGCTCCTCTCCTCCGAATCCCATATCCATTGCTGTTTTGGATGTTCTTGTAACGAGAAGCATATCTCTTCCAAACAATGAGTCCGGAATTTCGAAATAATATTTCCCCTCAAGATTGTAAATATTAAACATGCCTTCGTTTAATTTAGCTTTACTACATAAGGTGGAATAAATATTGTCCGGGACGCTTGAATCCGTAGCCCCTTTTGATTGAGCATTGATAAACATAGCTCCGGAGAAAAGCAGATAAAGAAATAGTAATGTTGTTTTTTTCATTATTAAAATTAGTTTAGAATGTTAAGATACCAAAGGCAAAACCGACAAGTGCCCTGTTGGAACCTTTTATTATGTTATAATTGTTGCCATATACTGATATATACCCCGAAAGGGAATTCTTAGATCTTTGCAGTGGAAACTTGTACTTGATATCCGCTCCGTAAAAAACTCTATCATGATTGAAATAGTTATAATCCGGTATCAATACATTGTCCTGTATCACGGTTTTTTGAGCGGCCTCCAATAATTCGTTTAAAACCAAATGATTGTTTCCTTTTGTCTGATAGCCAAAAGAACCAGACAAGTGAACAGAATTACGGTTTTTATTTAGGAGCACATATCCCCCCCTTGCCTTTATGGTACTTTTTTCAATACCTATTGATGAATATGGAAGTATATACCGGCATTCGGATTTATCATAGGAATAACTTAACCCGGCATACCAGTCATATTCTCCAGGAGTGTCAAGATGATAATATGTCCAGCCAGCAAGAGCATTTGTTGCAAAGTTGCGGTATTTTACAGCGCTGAAGATAGTCTCCCAGATGCTTATTATTGCGCCGTTAGGGTTTGTATAGACACCTGGCTCCTGTAGATACTCGTTAGACCATCCGTTGACATCATTAATTTTTAGATTAAAATTATGGACTCCTTTGTTATAGATTATATTTGCATAGATACCAGCCGAATAGGTCACTGAGTTGTAGTCTCCGGGGCTTTTTTGAGAAGCTTGCTCGACTTTATCCTCTCTTGAATCTATTCCGGCAGATAGCAGAAAATTGAAATTGTTCTTTGATAACTCATATTGTATCTCAGATCCCAGAATATTACTTATTCTATCTCTTTCGTAATCAAGAATACGGACTATGTTGTATTCTCCATTGCCTTTCATGTCATAATAATCATACTTATCTGACTGGTTGGATATCGTTACAGGCTTTTCCATTTTTTCCTTTGAAAAACGGTAACTTCCGGTTATTCCTACTTTGCTACATGGTGACAATTGAAATGCGAACCCGGGATTGATAGAATAATTTGCCAATAAACTTCTGGAACGAGGATCCCGGAGTCTTGAATAATCTCCCACCTGATACTCTACTCCAATTCCTGCATAGGCAAAATTGAAAAGCTTTTTAGATGACATTTTTGCCTTTAATTCTATCAACTGTTCTTCATATTCGCCTTTCAAAGCGCTTCCCGCATAATATGGATTACCATTATATGGATCTATTATATCCGAAAAGGCCTTATCCTTAAGCCTGCTTTGAGAATATTTAAAAGCTCCCCAAAGGTTAAGATGTTTCAATCCTTTGTAACTATCAGAATAGAAATTTATACCTGATTTAGATCCCTCTTGTTGTGCCCGGTGGTCGTCCCCTGCAAGGTATATCCCTCCAAAATATGTAATCCCATAATCCGGCATAGGATTTACTCCCAGAGAAGTCGGATTGCTGGTATATTCCCAGTTATTAAGCGTGGATTTAAGTGTTCTTTCCTGTATGGACCCAGATACATTCTTATAATAATTTTGTTCCTGGGAAAAGCATATTTGGAAACTAGTCAAAAAAACTGCTAGTAAAATGAATAATTTTTGGTTAGTCATCATAATTTCTTATTTGTAAAGTTCAGGCTTGTCGTTGCTGTATGGATCCAAATGATCTGATGTACCATCCTCTCTGGGTGATACTAATACGAAATCAGCAAAGGAATTATTTGTGTCTTTTAGAATTTTTCTACCATCTGATGTTATATAAGATACTCCTCTCTCAACCGAAGCTCCTATGTATGATGCATAAGCAGAAGTGTAAGAGGCGTCCAGCAATAATGGCAATCTTTTCATTATTATCTGGTTATCATCTTTCAAACAATCTACTGCATCTATTATACATGTGACAGGTATTTTTGAAAAAAACATCGTTTTATTAGGTTCGTTTACGACAGGGAAAGAACTCACATCGTCATTTTTGAAAATAACAACAGCCGGACCGTATACACTATAAGATACATCCGCAGATTTGGGAGTGGAAAAGTAGATTATATCCAGGTTTGGTACATCAGGGTTGTCCACATCCTTGTTTGCATCCGCCCAGTATGTTTCCCATTCCACATTGGATAAATCCACTGATCTTGGAATATCCGCCTTGTGATTCAGTGCAGATTGTGCAACCACTATGCTTTCACCTGGATTAAGAGGATAGTCATCTCCGTCACCGGGGAATTGCGCGATCCATGAAGCATACACATTGTCCTTATCAGTTTGGTAGAAATAGTTTGGAATGGTTCCGTTAGGACTTCCCCATAAACTTGCTAAGCATAATTTGTCTAAATAGACTACCTTGTCTGAATTGTTATATATGGTAGTGTATCTGTCGTTTTGATATGACTTATTTGATTCGTTTCGACATCCTGTATAGTATAATTTACTGATTATAAGATCTCCTTTTATAGCCCAAACTAAATTTTGTTCGAACGAAGTCTGTTTGTTATCCAGTATTCGCAGACCTTCTGTTGTCCCATTCAATACAATATCGGAAGAGATATTATAGGCAGCTTCAGGAGCAATCTGCTTAAACTCGTTGTTGGACATTTCAACTGCAACCGACAAGTCGTATATCCCCTGGACAATATTATTGAATACAGCTACTCCATCGCTATTTGTTATTGCTGTATAGAATGTTTTTTCGTATCTGTTCTTAAGCATTACCTGTTTACCAACCAGTCCGGAGGTAGAATTGAAATCGTTAGGAAGATTAACATTGATCCGTATTTCGCCAATAGCCTCAATATCATTTTTGCTTACGCACGAATATATTGGTAATACGATGAGTGTCAAGTAGAAAAATTTGATTATTATATTACGAGTCATGATGGTTTATAATTTAAAAAACATTTCAAATCCGTAAGAAAAGATATTTCTATTCCTTTGTTGCACAGCGTCTGAAATTGAACTGTTTTGCCATGGCTGTGAAAAGAAGCAGTTGTTTACGTAAAATGAAAATCCAAGATATTGATTGATCTCTTTTGTTAATCTTAAGTTGAACAACCACAGAGTAGGCCATGTCTCTGCAATATTCTTGGTTTTAGAGACATATCTTTGCTCCTCCAGATTGAATCCTTCGAAATTCGTAGTTGATGGATTATCAATCTGGTTTTGTGTAAAATAAACAATCATTGTCTGCCCGGTATTTGTTCTGTCTTTGGAAAGATACCCTACAGGAAGATCTGGAATATTATCTTTTTTAGTATAGTCGTACCAAACTGCTTGTCCGGCAAAAGACACAATGAACTTAATAACAGGAATATGTTGTACTATCCTAAAAGTCGTGTTGAATCTTTTTCTGGTTTCATTATCACTGTCTCTGGGAAATACCAACATCACAGGTGGATTAGCTCCGGGATAACCCATAGGATTTTGGTAATTCATGTTATGTGTACCCTTTTTGGTCTCAATATACGATCCGCTCAGGTAGAAGGAAGTTTTTGTATACTCAATGCGCCCAAGGTCAAAATCAAATTCAATACCTTTACTTATAGAATAGGATGTGTTCCCTGGTCTTTCATAGCAGAAAAGAATAGTATCCACAGCCGATGGATTGTTTAAATCAAATTGGGGTTTATTGCCTGGAACTACTATTAAATCTGAGTTGTACCATTTATCAAACAATGTTGCTTCCCAGTCTGTGTTCTCTGTTCCAAATCCATTATCGACTTTTTCTCTGAATCCTACGACAGAAAAGAGCATTTTATTCGGAAGGTTCAGATCAAAACCTGCCTCATATTTTTCACTTTTCATGAATGCTATGTTTTTATTAGTCAAATCGTGCATCTTTGTCGTATATAATAGAAGCTGTTCTTCAGGGCGATTAGGTGGATAGTAGTTTATGTTTAAAATGTCCTGATATACATATTCAGGATAT
>JALNXR010000154.1 GCA_023230265.1 Bacteroidales bacterium
CAGAGCGGAAATTATATTTCCCCTGGTTCAATAGCTCCTTTTGTTTGTCACGTGTAGCAAACATAGAAAAGCCGTCAAAAATCGGCCAGTTAAAATTGAGGCCATTCTGGAAAGAGAGTACATTTGCCGATGTATTAACATCCTCTCCACCCTGGGATATCTCCCTCTGGTTGTTCGACGAGGCATTTTGTCTGACGCTCAGAGAGAGAGAAGGCAGAAATGGTGAAAGATTCACATTGTTCTCTGCCATTTTAACCTGGTTATAGGATATTGTCACCGAATAGTTTTTTTCAAGGGCAAGAGCTACACATTCCTGAAGAGTCAGTCTCTTCTCTCCCTTTAGTGAAACGGGTATTGCAAAAAGCAGCAGAAGCTGTATAAAAATTAATCTATTTATCATCTTTTATCTCTTTAGCTTTTGAGGAGGAGATGTAGGTGTACATCCCCGGAATAATATAGAGCGTAAAGAATGTCGAAACCACAAGACCTCCGGCAACAGCAACTCCCATCGAAATCCGGCTCTCAGCTCCGGCACCTGTGGCAAATACCATAGGGACAATCCCAAGTATTGTTGAGAGACTGGTCATAAGAATCGGCCTGAATCTGGATGCAGCCGACTCAAGAATAGCCTCAAGTTTCTCTTTTCCTGCAGCCTTTCTCTGATTGGCAAATTCAACCATAAGGATTCCGTTCTTTGATACCAGTCCGATGAGCATAATAAGACCAATCTCACTGAATATACTAAGAGTCTGTCCATATGCCCACAGGGAAAGCAGGGCTCCGAGTAACGCAAGTGGGACAGTGAACATTATTACAAGAGGATCCCTAAAGCTCTCAAACTGGGCCGCCAAAACCATGTATATCAAAACCATAGCCAACAGGAATGCGAACAGAAGACTCGATGTACTCTCTACAAAATCCTTGGACTGACCGGTTAGGGCGGTAGAGTAATCATCAGGATCCAAAACCTTGTGGGCAATTCTGTCCATCTCTTCAAGACCCTGGCCCAGCGTGTACCCCTTTGATAATGCTGCCGATACTGTGGCCGCCACGAATCTGTTGTACCTGTATAGCTGTGGAGGCGTGCTGCTCTCTTCCATTGTGATAAGATTGTCGAGAGGGATCAGCTCACCGGCATCGCTCCTGACAAATATATTTGCCAGGTCAAGGGGACGGCTCCTGTGTTTCAGGTCAATCTCACTCAGAATCTGGTACTGCTTTCCGTTCCTGATAAAGTAACCTATCCTCTGTTCGCTCATAGAAAGCTGGAGAGTCTGTGCTATGTTCTGTATCGAAACACCAAGCAGAGAGCTCTTTACTCTGTCAATTGAGACACTTAACTCCGGTTTAGTAAACTTAAGATTTATATCGGAATTGGCAAAAACTTCACTTTGAGCAACTTCTGACATAAAAACAGGAATAATCCTTCTCAAAGAATCAATATCCCTGGCCTGAATTACATACTGAACAGGCATCCCCCCTCTTCTTCCCCCAAATGTCTGTTGCTGTGTGACAAATGTTCTCGCTCCGGTGAGAGCTGCAACTTTGGGGGTGAGGTCATCGGCTATCTCCTGCTGGCTTCTTTTCCTCTGGTCGGGAGAAACAAGGGCTATCTGAAAATTGGAGCGGTTTCTGGAACCCATTCCCACCATCTGCATCACCCTGTCCCTTTCAGGAACAGCCTCTCTTATAACCTCCCACAGATCATCGGAATAATTGAGCATATAGTTAAAAGTTGCTCCCTCCTGAGCTGTACTTGATACGTTAATCATTGAACGGTCCTCCAGAGGGGACATTTCTGTGGGGAGTGTTGTCCAGAGCCAGACAATCACAAAGAGTGACAAAGCCAGAAACGCTCCCGCCATCCACCTTCTCCTCATGAATCCCCTCAGAGATTTTGCATAAAGGTTATTCAGCCAGACAAAAAACGTGTCTGTGTATTTATAGAACCTTCCCTCTGTTGCCCCTTTCTTCACGAGTTTGGCTGTGATCATAGGTGTGAATGTAAGTGCGACAAATGCGGAGATTATTACCGCACCGGCAATTACAACCGAAAACTCCCTGAATAACCTGCCTGTGACTCCCTGCAGAAACACAATAGGGAAAAAGACTGCCACCAGGGTAATGGTTGTGGAGATTATGGCAAAGATAATTTCACCTGAACCTTTTATGGCTGCCTCTCTGGGGGGCATTCCCTTCTCTATCTTGGTATATATGTTCTCCATTACCACTATGGCATCATCCACCACAAGGCCAATGGAGAGGACCACTGCAAGAAGTGTAAGTATGTTTATGGTAAAACCGGCCAGGTACATCACAAAGAAAACGCCGATTATTGATACAGGTATTGCAATAATAGGTATAAGTGTTGTCCTCCAGTTCCTCAAAAAGAGAAAGATAATAAGTATCACAAGAATAAATGCCTGTAATATTGTTTCCTTAACTTCTGATATTGAATCCCTTATAAAAATCGTATTATCAAATCCAACACCCACCTCAATATCTTCCGGAAGGGACTTTTTTAGCTCTTCAACAACTTTCTTGGCATCATCCACAATGTTAATATAGTTGGCACCAGGTTGGGGAGTCAGCACACAGGCTACCATCGGCACACCGTCTCTCTTGAGAATGGATCTGGTGTTCTCCGCATCAATTTCTGCCGTGCCAATATCGGAAAACCTCACCAATCTCTCTCCGTTTTTAAGAATTATCAGGTTATTGAAATCATCAATAGTTCTCAACCGGCCCAGTGTCCTTATGGTTAGCTCCATGTTGGATCCTTCTATGGTTCCGGAGGGGAGTTCAACATTTTCCCGTGTTACTGCCTGCCTTACATCCAGAGGTGTAACCCTGTAGGCTGCAAGAAGAAGTGGATCCATTCTCAACCTTACCGAGAAACGTTTTGATCCCCAGACTCCCACACTGCTGACTCCGCTTATGGTCTGGAGCCTCTCCTTGAAATTAACCTCTGCAAATTCACTAAGGTCAATAATATCCCTCGTCTCGCTCATCAGAGTCACTGAGTAGATAGGCTGTGCATCTGCATCTGATTTCTCCACAACCGGTGGATCGACATCAGCCGGCAGTCTGCGCTGTGCACCAGATACCTTGTCCCTTACATCGTTGGCTGCCGTCTCCAGATCCACCTCCAGATTAAACTCAATGGTGATGGAGCTTGAACCGTCCCTGCTGCTACTTGATATAGACCGGATTCCGGGGATGCCGTTTACAGCTGCCTCCAATGGCTCTGTTATCTGGGTTTCTATAACATCAGCATTGGCTCCGGGAAAGGAGCATCTGACTGAGATAACCGGATTATCCACCGAAGGGTAGTCTCTTACACCCAAAGATGTATATCCTATTGCCCCGAATATTACTATCACCAGGCTCATCACCGTTGCCAGCACAGGCCTGTTTATTGATACTGTTGAGATGTTCATAGTGCTGATTAATTCTTAGAAGCCTTAACGGCAATACCCTCCCTTAACTGCATAAGCCCCGTGATAATGACGGTATCGCCCTCCTCCACGCCGGAGAGTATCTCCATCATATCCACAGATCTTGTGCCTGACTGCACCTCCTGTGAGCGGGCTTTACCCTCTTTGAGAAGCCATACAGAATGGCCCTTCACTCCGGACACTATTGCCTGGTTAGGTATATAGATATTCTTTTTTTCTGCCTGGGAACTCAGGGAGACTCTTGCCGACATCCCCGGCCTGAGTTCACCTCTGCTGTTATTAAATCTTGCCCTTATCAGAATTGTTCTGGTCTTTACATCTATCTCCGGATCCACTGCATATACAGTCGCGGAGTATTTCCGGCTGTTTCCCTCAACTGTAAAGTTGGCATCTCTGCCTATCAGGTTGTTAAATACATATTTTTCCGGAACTGAGAATTCTGCAATAAGGTTTGAAGCATCCACAATAGTTGCCACATTGGAATTAGGCATAAGCATTGCCCCGTTACTGATATATCTAAAACCGATTATACCGTTGAAGGGAGCACGGATCTTCATCTTTTCTATTTTAATTTTAAGCTGTTCAATATCCTGTCTGAGAACATTGTATTCAGTTGAGACCTGATCATAATCCTCCCGGCTTACAGCCTCCTTTTTAAGAAGTATCTCCTGCCTTTCCAATTTCTGCCCCAGTAGTTTGTACTGGTATTCAGCCCTGGTCAGCTGAGCCTGAAGCTCGTCATCATTAAGCCTCACCAGAATATCTCCCTTCCTTACCGATTGCCCCTCTTTAAAGTTGATCTCAACAACCCTTCCGGAGAGTTCGCTTGCCAGCTCAACTCTGTCATTTGCCACCAGTGTTCCCGGGACCAGGATGCCGTCATCGGCGGTCATATACCCGGCAACATGCACAGACACAGGGAGCGCTCTCCCTCCTCCCGGCGCACCTCTCCCCTGTGCCGGATTACCGGCCGGGTTGTCAGAAGCCATATCGGGCTTGCCAAAAATTGAGTTGTAAAGAATAAATGCCAGAACAAATAAAAGAGGGATTGCGATGTAGAGAATGTACTTCTTTGAGGTTTTCATCAATTATAAATTGTCAATAATTATATTTGACGATAAAGATAGATAAAAGTTTAAACCGCCTCCCTTTTTATCTCCTATTTTTTTGCGTGAGACCCGTCACACCAGGGTTTGTTTCCGGATTTACCGCATCTGCATATATAGCAGCTCTCCTTCTTTTCCTCCCTTCCATCGGGATGTACAACGGTAACCGGACCTTCTGCCTTTAAAGGCCCGTTCAGGATCAGTTTGAGTTTTACTTCACTCATAATGCAGGGGTTTTAAATAATTTGTACTATGGTTATCCTTTTTATATTATGGCTATCTTTGCAAATATAATGAAAAAAACAGTGTTCAGGAAACTTTCAATGAACGAACTTAACCGGCTGTCTGTTAAGTTATTCAGCGAACTGCCCAAGACTCCGGTCACAATTGTGCTGGATAACATAAGAAGCGGGCATAATATTGGTTCGGCCTTTAGAACAGCTGACGCTTTTGCCCTGGAAAAGATAGTTCTCTGCGGGATATCTTCTGTCCCTCCTACGGCAGAAATTCACAAATCGGCATTGGGGGCTGAGGAGAGTGTAGTCTGGAGTTACTCCGGAGACTCTGCCGCTGCTGTGAGAAGACTTAAAGAAGATGGATATTACATAATTTCTGTGGAGCAGACCGGTAACTCAACAAAACTCCAAAGTATCTCCCCTCCACCGGAGAGAAAATTTGTGCTGGTTTTTGGGAACGAAGTGAGAGGGGTGGATCAGCAAATTCTGGATATTTCTGATGAGGTTTTTGAAATTCCGCAGTTTGGAACAAAGCACTCCCTTAATGTTTCTGTG
>JALNXR010000103.1 GCA_023230265.1 Bacteroidales bacterium
ACTGATGAAGTCAGGGCATTCTCCCCTGGCTTGTAGACTACGGAGGTCGCGCAATTCCACCACTCTCCCTCTGTGTTCTCAGTGTTTTCCGTGGTTAAATTTATGTTATATTTATCCAGCGCGATAACTCCGGCCAGTGTGAAGCTCTGCGGCTTGAAGTCAAGTGTTTGCCCAGCTGCTACACTAATTGTCACGGTTCTCTCTCCAAGTTCATTGTAATCAAAGACCGTTGTCGCTCCGTCGTGGCTGATTGTCCGCACTAGCAATCCCGCACTATTATAGACATTGGATGTCACCAGCATTGCCCCGCCCGTTCCGGCCCTTGAACTGGCCACAACCCGCCCAAGGAAATCGCTGGTGGTCACGGACTGGATGATCCAATCTCCATCATCATATTTCACAAAAGAAGTTCTTCTTTCACAGCCGTCAGGCAGTGTTGCAGACTCCGTCTTTGTTGCCTGTGTATGGTTTATGCCCGAAACGGGATCTGTCCACTCGGTAAATGCGATTTTTTCACCGCCAAGCAAATGTGCGGTGCGCTTATTTGTATTGAAATTAGATTGTTTCCCGTAAATTCTATTGGGATTAATTCCGCAAAGATGATATGCCATGCAATTTCCACTCTCCTAAAACTGTTTTTATCCTTGTACCCACTGCCTCATTCGTCACTCTCGCGTGCAGATGATTTTTTTACCATAAGGGAATCATAGTGTAATTCCTGTTACCACACCTGCATTCATGCCGGTAAACAGCACCTCATTTGTAAACCTCGCATGTCTGCGACTTTTTCACCCCTACGATACTTAGCGTTCTTCTACATAATACCATTGTTTTTTTAAAACTCCGTTTTCAAATGTTCCCAGTAAAATTTTATGATCTCCATCTTTACTAATAATACGTGTTCCTGAAATGGTAAATCCATTTGACTCAATACAGTCTCCAATTTTTAATCCATCCTGTGTAAAATTTAAACTTCTGCCATTTGATAAATTATTTGAATAAACATTAACTGTCGAAACTTGACCATTTTCATACCAATTTGTAAAGGTGCCTTCCAAGCGTCCATCAATGTAATTCTTAAATGTCATTTTGCTTCCATTGGGCCACCAGCTTTCTTGTTTGCCATGTTGAACACCTTTGTCATAATTGAAGTTGAATACTAAAAGTCCATTATTATCCCAGCATTTATAATTTCCATGTTTCTTACCTTCCAACAAATCATACCTGCAAATCAATTTTGATTTATTATTATTATAAGCCATTCTTCCGCTAGGACTTGTTGAAATAAATTTATCAATCTCTGTATTTCTTAAGTCATCTGTTCCAGTGTAAACCCGTCCTTTTGAGTTTGTAAACTTCCAGCTGAATTCTGATGATTTTGTTAAAAATTTCCACAACACAAAATTGTATCCCATTATTCCTAAAACAGAAATCAGTATCGCGCTGACTATTATATAAAGCATCTTTTTCATGGTTTGCTACCTATCTCTTCTAATAGTTCAAGTTTCAGCACGGGCAAAACTTGCTCACTGCCTTCCGCATTCATTACATTATGTTTTATTATTTTTCTGTGAACGTATAGCGTAATTTTTTTCTTCGCTGTCCCCCATATATAATTTACAAATGTTTTATGTTGACCTGTTGCTTAATCTTCTCCGATAAGGGGCTGTCCCAGGCAGATTCTGAGATACGACTTTTAATTGTGATGAGAAAATTTTCCCCCACATATATTGAACTTCATATTTCCACTTTATCATTGGAGAAAAATCAATATTTATATCAGATGTTTGTGATTTGCCTAAATAATCCCACTTGTTAATCGCATCATTATTGCCAAGCAAATACAGGTTTTTTCCACCGTCCTCGGTGATCGGGTCTCGGGAGAGCCACCAGCAAAGTATCGGATCATAATAACGCTGCTGGTATGCAACAAACCTAGTCTGTTCATCAAACGGTTTAGTACTAAACCAATGCGTAAAAGCATCCTTCATTGCGCCCGAGAACTTTGTTTCTCCGAAAGCATTGTGTTCGCCATGCGCGGCTACTGCTCCTGTGTTATCAATGTATTCCGTGATATTACCGTTCGCATCTCCAACAGCGAAATACGTGTTGGTTTCGGAACTTGAAACTTTTGTGTCACACAGCAAACCGCCAACACCACCTGCACCTTGGAGAGTTCCCGACAAATCTAAGCCCCATGTGTAGTAGGAAATATTTGTTCCAGGAGTGACGTGATCAATGATTATTTCAGCCGCAATGTTCCAACCGTCCCAGATATAACGGCGGGTTTCGATGGGGTTCCATATGCCGGGATTGGCACCCGGTGTCATAGGATATCCAGGGTCTCTGCCTGAAAGCTGTTTCTTGACTTTTTCAACCCGTAGATTCTGATGATTGTATCGGTACTCAAACATACATGCGCCGTTGGTGGTGCCCCAGTAGTCAGGGACTGAAGAAATCAGGCGATTCTCGCCGTCCCATGAGTGATCCCATTTTTGTCCGTCCCAAGTTAGGTTGCCATCGGAGTCGTGGGTGGGCGATGCGGATATGCCACTGGTAATTGCAGTATATTGGTTGAGTTGGTTTGCTATGTAGATGCTGGGAACAGAATTGACCGTAGAGGTCTGTCGGTTTCCTATGTCATCATAAGCAATGCTCTGTTCAGTGTAGTTCATCACGGCGTTGGTTACCTCTTTGCGATCATTATAATCAAAATTATTGATCACAGTCGAGCCGTTATAATAGTCGGTGCGGCTGCTCCGTTGACCGATGCTATCATTGGAATAGTTGAACGATGAAACCACATAGGGCACAGAGGACACAAAGGTGTTAGTAACGGCTGAAATGAGGTCTCGGTTTGGTTCAAATGATTTTAGAATCTGGATTTGTGATTGCGGATTGGTTGATGACGTGCCGGTGTAGCCGGTGATTAGGGTTGTTCCCGACATATAACTGTATATGAATGTGTTGGTCTCAGTCCCAACAATTGACGTGAGGGCATTCAAACGGTTTTTAGCATCGTAACCGAATGCAATTTTTTGAACAGGATGGCCAGGATTTGCAGGTGTTAAAATGAATTCAGCATAACGCCCGTATGTATTGTAGCTGCGGGTTATGACTGCGAAGGCGTTGGTTTCAGCGATTAGTCGGCCTTTTGAATCATAGCCGAACGTGGTCGTTCCAGTGCCGTCCTCGACTTTGATGAGCTGGCCGATGAGGTTGTAATAGTTTGTAACGTTTGGCGTATCATCGTTATACTCCGTGGTGCGGATGCTGCCGGTGGCTGTATCGGCATATCCGTAGGTCGTAATGATGTTACGTGCCCATTTGCGGGTAGAGATTCGTCCATCACTAAGATACGTGTATGCCGTGCCTTTTCCATCGGCATAGAGTTTGTTAGTGACAGCTCCGGTGAATAGGTCATAATACCAACGAGTGATGTCGGAGTCGCCGTTCTGATTACGCCACGTATGCAGCTCCGCCATGCGCCCCGCTGCGTCAAAAGCTGTCTCGGTTGGATAGGTCGCGCCTTCACTACGATAAAGTTGACCGTTGCCGGAGTAGTAGTTCACAGTCTGATTGCCCTTGGCATCGGTCACTGTGGTTTTATATGCTCCCGGTTTATCAACAACCACCTGCCGCACACTGTAGCTCGTGGTGTTGGTTCCACTGGCCGTAACCTCGCTGATCGCCGCAACCGAACCATCATCGTGATAGGTCGTGACGCTCTTCAATTCGCGGCCATTCGCGTAATTCGTAGTTCTCACTCTTCTTGCGAAGCCGTCGTAAAAATGTTCTGTTACTCCGCCGAGGCTGTTACTTGAGTACGTCTCATAGCCTGCCACGTAATAACTGACGTTGGTTGTGTTAAACGTAACATCAACACTCTTGGCGACCTTAGCCGCATTCGCAGGATCAATTGACTCCGTGTTAATAATTGTATTTCCATCGGCATCAATTGATATAGAGCAGCTGTTATTCGGGAGCGTCAAGCCTGTGAGTTGCGTTCTGTGGACTGATATTGTCAATGCGTTCTCACCAGGCTTATAGAATATTGAGGTCGTGCTCCTCCACCACTCCCCCTCTGTGTTCTCTGTGCTCTCTGTGGTTAAATTTATTACATATTTATCCAATAGAACAACATTCGCCAACATGAAATTCAGCGGATCAAAGTCAAGCGTCTGTCCAGCTGTTACACTAATTGTCGCAGTTCTTTCCCCAAGTGCATTGTAATCGAAGACCGTTGACGCTCCTTGCAACTGTTTCATACTTTTAAACATGCCTTATTCTCAAACATCGTCTGCATATGACATTTCGCGATGACCCCTCGGAGCTATAACTTTTTTCGAAAGATAACATATTTTGCGAACAAAACTATCACATAACATAAACTTATCCAAAAAACGAAGCAAGTTGCTATTAGTCGAGCCACAGTTTCTTCATGCTCCCACAATGATCGAAGTTGTAGTGTCGCTGTGTTTGGATGTTCCATGGTACTTGCATTTTCAAGGATAGATTTTTTCAAGATAAGAGGCCCATATCGAGCCTTTGCTAATGCTATTTCCGATGAGCCTTCTATACGTGCACCAAACCAACATCGTTTATACAAATATCCGGGACAGAGAGACCACCACATCATTCCTAAACAAACCACATTCACAATAATCATGAATGCAAACAGACGATGAATTTCATTTTTAAACCATATGCTATTCATCCATTAAATCTCCTTATCTAATAGTTGTGAAAATTAGCTTTTTTTACTCCATTGAATTTAATAACAGGAGTGCCAAAAAAGTTATCTGAATCTGGCAATGCGTCTTTATACAAAAGCTGTGAAACTACAACTGCTTTCCATTCCCCAATATGAATAGTCTGATAAATATTTAAATAGGCATTCTTTTTTCTGTGAAGCTGCGCTCCAAAATCATCGCCTATCTGGCCTTTTAAATTTGTATATGCACTGCCTAATAGCGTGTACACTCTTATAAAACCACTGCTAGTGTGTCCTATTTTTTCGGTAACATACACACCAGCAGGAAAATGTCTATCAAACTGATCATAAATGGTCACAACCATATGAAAACGGGGCTGCCATGCATGTGCCAATAAAGGATCAGCCGACCATCTAGTCAAATACTTTGGCCGAATTACAGTTATTAATTTTCTGTCTTTTGAGCCATCCTTGTAAACCGCAGTCAAGGTTGAATCATCCACTGCTGTACTAAGAGATGTAGGATTAATGTATATGCTTTTACTGTTGCTTTTGTATTTTTTTATGTTGCCAGTTAGTTCCCATTCACACACTTTATTATCTGAAGCATATTCAAGCCGATTACGTCTGCTATCATAATTTGTTGAATAAACAACAATACTATCAGGACCCTTGATTTCTAAACCAAACGGATCAACAAACGAAATGGCATTATTGCACATTGCACAATAAAGGTTTAGCCCTCCTTCCTCCTCAATGGGGTCTTTAGAGAGCCACCGCATAAGAACCAGATCATAGTAGCGGTGGCCATAATAATATAGGCCAGTTATCTTATCAAAATATTTGGTTGAGAACCGATGGGTGAAATCACCAGTCAGTGGACCGGCTTGAGCGGTTATTTCACCAAAGGCGGAATATTCGTAATGGGCTTTGACCGCTCCGGTGCTATCCATGTATTCCGTAACATTTCCGTTTGCGTCACTAAGAGCGTAATAGGTGCTGATGTCAGTTGCGGTGATCTTTGTGTCAGACAACAATCCGCCAATACCACCAGCGCCTTGAAGAGTTCCGCTAAGATCAAGGCCCCATGTGTAATAGTTGACATTGGTTGCGAAGATGGTTTGGTCAATGATAATCTCGGCTGCGATGTTCCATCCATCCCAAATGTAGCGGTGGGTTTCCAAAGCACTCCATGCACCCTGTGGGTCAAGCGGTGACGGAGGGAATGAGACGCTGCGACCTGACATTATACTTGCGGTTTTTGAAATACGCCGATTCATATAATCGTAGGTGTAATCGATGCGGGTCGCTCCGTTGGTTGTGCCCCAATAGTCAGGAGCGGAGCTGATGAGGCGGTTTTCAGCATCCCAATCATGAGACCAATGAATGCCATCCCATGTGAGGTTTCCGTCAAGGTCATGAGAAAGATTTCTCGCGGAGCCCGCAAAGCTCGCAGAGGTGTACTGGTTGAGGTTGTTGGCAGTATAGGTGTTGGTAACCGTGGACTGTCCGCTACAAACTGTAGACTGTTTACGGTTTCCAATTGGATCGTTGCTATAGCTGTGGTTATCGTTGCTCATAATTGCACTTATGATTTCACCACGGATATTGTAATCAAAATCGTTAATGAGTGTCGAGCCGTTATAATAATCGGCTCTCCGAGTCCGGCGGACAAGCGGATCATTGATATAGTCAAATGATGAAATCACAGTTGAATCCCATGAGTTTGAAACGGCAACTATTAAATTTCGTTCCGATTCATAATAGCGACTCCATTGAACGCCTGAATCCGAACTCATGGCGTTTACAAGATCTGTTCCCTGTAGATATGTGTATGTGAATGTATTTGTCTCTGCGCCGATGATTGAGGTAACTGAAGACAATCTGCCATACTCATCAAACGAATAGGTCAAGGTCATCGGAGGCGATGGTCCTCCAGTCAAGATGTATCCGATAGTGCGTCCGAAGCTGTCCTGCTTGCGGTCGATGATATCGCCGTCCTGGGTTTCGTAGTCGAGAGTCAGTCCATCATAATGAAAGGTTCTGGCTGAGGTTGAACTTGATGCTGATATGATACGGCCTAAACGGTCATGGGTGAAGGTTACATCTGGTGTTGAGTCGGAATAGTCAATGTCAGTGAGCTGGCCGAGATTATTGTATACGTAGGTGGTAGTTTTACCTCTCGCCAAAGTTCGGGTTTGGATTTTACCAGTTTCTGTGTATGTGTATGATGTTCCGTTTCCATCAGCATAGAGCTTGTTGGTAAGAAGCCCTGTTGCTTCATCATATTGCCACTGTGTTATATCGAGCCCC
>JALNXR010000106.1 GCA_023230265.1 Bacteroidales bacterium
ATTAAACAATAGGTTAGGTGAATTTTAACTTTTTTATTTGTTGTCCCTTGCTTTAATTGTTATCTTTTTATTGTCAATTTTATAATCTATTGAGAGAACTTTAGAAATGATATCCAATGTTTTTACAAGGGATTGACCTGTAAAATCTGCAGTGACCACACAACCGGATAATCCCGGGTCATTCAGTTTTATATCCACATCAAACTTTCCCTCTATGCGTCTGATAATTTCATCCATGGAGGTATCACTGAACTTCATATCATATTCAGTCCCTTTTATTATTTCCTTTTGTACAGGTTCGATTTCAGGAGTGATCTCTTTTGCAAGTTCTTTGCTGGAGGCTATATAGACCGCCTTCTCCTCCGGCAGCAGTACCAGCCCCGTTGTGTTACTTGCAGAGGTTACGGAAACTTTGCCGGTCAGCACAACCACTTCGATATTTTCTTCTGTGGCTTTTATATTGAAACTGGTTCCAAGTACGGTGGCAGTCAGTTCACCTGAGTGTACTTTAAAAGGTCTGGCAGGGTCCTTCTCAATTTCAAACAGCGCTTCACCTCTCAGATCCACAGTTCTCTCACCACTCCTTTTAAAACGAATGGGGTGTTTAAGTCTGCTCCCCGGTTTTAGCCAGATGATACTACCATCAGAAAGTATAACTTTTTTAATTTGCTCCTGGGTGCAGGTCTCAATAACAGAATACTTTTTAATTTCTGAATATTCGTAATATTTAAACCCTCCAAAACCAAGAGCAGCAATAAGAATTACAGATGCAGCAATTTTAAGTGCAGGGGAAAAAATATACTTTCTTCTTTTTATTCTGATACCGGCTTTATTGTAAATGGATTCCCGCAGATTATTTTTAATTCTGACTCTCTCTTCTTCATTTACAAAGGGTATGCCCGTTCCTGGATTTGGAGAGTCAAGCCACTCGTCTATAAGCCTTCTCTCTGCATCAGATGACTCTCCATTATTATAACGGGACAACATCTCTTTAAATTCTGATTCTGACATTTTTTTATTTTTTAAAAGTCCGTTTAAATAAAAGTGACATAAACCAACAAATACACCTATTGCAAACAAGCAAATATTTATTTCAAATAATAATTTTCCGATATTTATATATAATTTTGGAAAAATAATATTATTATCAAGCAGTTCATTAATCATAGTGATAATGAGTTATGCTTCCTGCTCAGAAGTGGGAGAGAGGATGCTTTTCGTGAAATATATGAACGCTACTGGGAAAAACTCTACCGGTATGTCTTCAACAGAACAAACTCTTCAGACACTGCTTTTGAAATCACTCAGAATCTGTTTGTCTCATTATGGCAAAGAAGGCAGGAGGTGGTTTTTCAATCATCTTTACCGGGGTACCTTTATGCTTCTGTCAGGTACGGAATAATCAGACATATAAGAGATAACAGGTTAAGAGAGGATTACTGCAGGGATTTTGCTGCTTTCATCTCTTGTCGCAGTGAAAATTCCAATGAAGAAATAATAAATCTTCATCAGCTGGAAGATGCAATTGAATTAAGTGTAAAAGAGTTGCCGGAGAGGTGCAGGGAGATTTTCAGAATGAGCAGATACCGGAATATGTCGGTTAAAGAGATTGCCCAAAACCTTGGGATATCCCACAAGACAGTTGAAAATCAGCTCACTACAGCATTAAGGCACATTAGGAAATCATTAGGAGAATTTATGCTGATTCCTTTTTTTCTGTTTTTGACAGGTTTGAAATAAGATAACATCACCCTTTCTGCTTGTTCATTATCTGAGCCAGGTTCTTGCCTGCAAGAAAAGATGTCATATGAGTGTTTAACTCAGCCCAGAAGTGTCTTGTACAACAATTTGCCGAGCGGTCACAGAAAAAAGCATTGTCTATACAGTCACAGAGAGACACAGGTTCAAAGGCGTTGTAGATGTCCAGGGCAGTTATCTCTTCCGGTGGCCTGGTAAGCCTGTAACCATTACCCTTTCCTCTTACATTTGCAATGAGCCCTTTGGCTTTGAGAGATGCAATTATGCTGTCCAGATACTTTACCGAGATGTTCTGATTATCTGCAATCTCTCTCTGCAGCACACCTTCTGATTTTTCTGATTGTGCAATAAAAATCATTGCCCGCATCCCATACCTTACTTTTGTGTTAATTTTCATTCGGAGTGTTTTATCGCCATAAAGGTGTTTTATCGCCATAAATTTATAATAATTCCATCAACACAAAAAATCTAACAAGAAGAATTGTCCTGAACTGATTGCATTATGAACTATCTGTATTCTTATATGTTTTATTATCCAGGACAATAACGCAATAATAAATATTAATTACATCAAATGGAAGATATTGAGATTTGCCACTGCAACAACATTATGAAGAGTGAAATAGTGAAAGCCATCAGGGAGAAAGGGCTCTCCACAGTTGAACATGTACAGGAAGCAACAACAGCCGGAACTGTTTGCGAGGGGTGTATACCTGATATAGAGGATATCCTCAATGAAGTCAATCCGGGATAGATAATTTTATGTGACACATGTGTCTGTCAGGAAGGTAAATCGTTGCCAAGGAACTTGCTGCTCACTATAGCCTGATAGCTTTTTGAAACAGGGATATCGGGTATAGAGGGCTCATCTATCTCCAGCATCAGCCCCTCTTTGGTGCGTCTGATCACCTTTACTCTGTTGAAATTGATCAGATAGGAGCGGTGACATCTTCCCACGGAGGTTTTCCTAAGCATATTTTCCAGATTCTTAAGGGTGTTCCTCAAAAGATAGGTTTTGGTCTTTCCGTTGGAGGTGTAATGGATGACAGCGTAATTCTCGTCTGATTCAATATAAAGGAGATCTTCCAGCAGTACAGAGAGCATCAGATTACCCTTTTCATCCCGGAAGGTTATACTTTTTGACGGATTCAGTTCCTGTTTTTCTCCCTCCTCAATTTTCTTCAGCTTTTTATTGCTCTCTTCCCATCCGAAATAATACCAGAGCGCGATATAAGGCAGAAGAAGCACCAGAGCGGTATTAATAATCGAATTCTTGAAAGTCAGCATAATATCTGCACCTTCCTTTACACTCACCGAGTAGATTGTGTAGAAGAGAGACATAAAAAGTATCTCAAGGAGTATCCAGATAAAGTAAAGCCTGTATGAAATCTCATTCTTCCTGCTATAGAAATACATTATTATTCTGCTGATAATAACTACAAGTACCCCGGTGAGAATGATCAGACTGGAATATACAAAAAACATAAAATCACTTACGGGATACCAGCTTGAACTATCGAACGGTTTGTATATATTGATAAACACCAGTGCGAAAAGCGCGGTGAGAAGGACCAGACGGACGATGTTCCTTTTCTCATTAATATATCCCGGGATATTTGCCATACTCATGCAAAAGTAATCAAATTAATTTGGTCCCCCATATTTAAATTTTATCCCAAAAATCAAGGTTCTTGTCACATCAGCCGGGGGTATACACCATTTTTTTGACATAGAAAAAGGAGTTTTGTTTTTTTGTATAAAATTATCAAATATGAATCTGCACAAATTTACATTCAGAGAGGTCAAGGGGAGAGATGCGATTCTCTATGATATGAAAAAAAGCATAATTCCCTCATTTTTCCCATTTAGAGATGATACTATAACAGAAAACTACAAATTCGAATACCAGGTTATAATCCCTCAAAAAGCGAGCGCCAAAGCAAAGCACTCTTCCCTTATCATTCTTTTCCACGGATTGAATGAGAGGAGTTGGGATAAATATTATGCATGGGCCGACTATATATCAAATTCCACAGGCAAACCAGTTTTTCTCTTCCCTCTTGCATTCCACATAAACAGATCTCCATCCTCCTGGAGCGATCCGAGAGCAATGCAAAAATACGTGGAGCAGGAGAGGGGGGACGAGGATAGAGAACGGCATCTCACCTTTCTGAATTATGCTTTGAGCAAAAGGGTGGAGGCTGATCCTTACAGATTCTATCTGGCGGGCAGAGAGAGTATAAACAATGTTTGTCAACTGCTGGAAGAGATTCGCAGGGGAAAACACCCTCTTGCTGACCCCAATGCCAAAATTGATATTTTTGCTTATTCTATAGGTGGTCTTATGGCCCAGGTACTACTTATGTCAAATCCTTGCAACTATTTTACAACCAGTAGGTTGTTTTTGTTTTGCGCTGGTTCTCTCTTCAATCTTATGAGAGGTGATTCCAGAATGATAATGGACCGGAACTCCTTTAATGCAATGCTGGACTATTACACCAAACACTTTATTTATTTCAAGGATGAGAAAAGATTAAAGGGAGATATCCTGGAGCATGCATTTATATGTCATATAGATAGTTCACTCAACAGGGAGCAGAGAGAGTCTTTTTACAGGGAGAGCTCTTCAAGGATCAGGGTGATCTCTCTCAAAAAGGATAAAGTAGTGCCTACAGAGGGTATTATTGCAGCAATGGGTGAGGAGCACAAAAAATGTTTGCTGGAAATGGATTTCCCTTTTTCTTATTCACACGAAAATCCTTTTGGACCTTTGGCTCAAAAGGATGATATCCAGAAAGATATATGGTTTAGAAATGTTTTTGACAGAGTCTCAGAATTTCTGGGTTAATCCTGCGAGCAGAGATTGCGGATCAAGATTGTTACGCTCAATATCCTTGAAATAGTTCACAGTGCCAACTCTCAATTCAACTGTTGAAGCATCGTCGCACAAAATGATCCCCTTTTTGTGCATCTGCAGAATGCTCACGGTGTACATATGATTAATCCCTCCCTCAACTGCTTCGTAAAGAGCCCTGGCTTTGTGGTGCCCGTTCACCAGTATCATAACTTCCTCTGCATCCATAATTGTACCCACACCAACTGTCAGAGCAGTCTTGGGAACCCTCCTTATGTCGTTGTCAAAAAATCTGGAGTTAGCAATAATTGTATCTGTAGTGAGGGACTTGAGCCTTGTTCTTGAGCAGAGTGAAGATCCCGGTTCGTTAAAGGCTATGTGGCCGTCAGGTCCTATCCCGCCAATAAACAACTTTACACCCCCGTATGAGGCCATCTTTTTTTCATACTCCAAGCACTCCTTTTCGGGATCTGATGTGTTGCCGTCCAGTAAATTTGCGTTCTCCCTGGGGATGTCAATAAACTGGAAAAAATTGTTCCACATAAAGGAGAAGTAGGACTGAGGATGTTCTCTGGGTATTCCTACATATTCATCCATATTAAAGGTAACCACATTTTTGAATGAAACTATTCCTTCCCTGTAGTACCTGATAAGCTCCTTGTATGTGCCTTTTGGGGTGGAGCCGGTGGGAAGCCCCAGTACAAATGGATTTGCCGGGGTGGGGGAGTGTTCAATTATTCTTTTTACAATATGTGCCGCCGCCCATTTGGAGATCTCTTCGTAGTCGTTAAGTATTATTACCCGCATATATTTTCCTGGTTAATATTAATTTTTTCCCAACAACTCCTCAGCATTTGCTATTGCTGCAGCTCCGGTCTCCGATCCGCTCAACATCCTCGCAAGTTCCAGCACTCTCTCTCTTCCTGTAATCTCAATTATTTTGGTTTTTACAGCCCCTGTTTTATCCATCTCCTTGAAT
The DNA here is from genome assembly GCA_023230265.1 of Bacteroidales bacterium. Classification (GTDB taxonomy): domain Bacteria; phylum Bacteroidota; class Bacteroidia; order Bacteroidales; family UBA932; genus Bact-08. The sequence goes on from JALNXR010000106.1 coordinate 5,592, forward strand.
ACCAGCAGATGAGTATCGCCTTTGCTGGCTATTTGTGGGAGGTGAGTAATTGCAAATATCTGCATTTTTTTGGATAAATCTGCTATAAGACCTCCCATTTTATCTGCGATGCTTCCGGATACACCACTGTCAATCTCATCCAGGATCATTGCCGGCATCCCTTTTCGACTTGCAAGTATGGCCTTGAGACAAAGCATAATTCTGGATATCTCCCCTCCTGATGCAATCTTTGCCAACTGCCGGAGCTCCATATTTTTGTTTGCGGAAAAGCAGAAAGTCACAGAATCTTTCCCAAAACTGTTATAATCCTCTTTTGTCTTAATTTCAGCCGCGAATTCTGCATATGGCATCTCAAGATTTCTTATGGCCGAAGTTATCTCTGAGACAAATTTGTCCCTGCTGGAGATCCGGCTCCTGTTAAGTTCCCATGCAAGACTCTCCATCTGTTTCTCAGATTCAGCCAGTTCGGATCTGATTTTCTCCACCTCCAATGTAAGGTTATTGGTTCTGTCAAGCCTGTTTTTCAAACTTTCCCTGACTCCGATCAGTTCTGATTCATCTTTAACATTGTGCAAATTAATCAGTTTGTAAATAAGTGAAATTCTCTCCTCCACAGCGGCAAGTCTCTCCGGAGAGATAGTAATCCTTTCCGCTTTTCTCCTCAGGTCATCTTCAATATCAGTCAATTCCACTCTGCAGCTCTCCAGTCTTGCAGAGAGCTCTTCTGCCGGACTGTAATTGTTGACAATCCTGACCAACAGAGAGGTGCCCTCTTTTAATCTTTGAACCACTGATATATCCTCAGTAGACGGAGATATCAACTCTGCGGTGGAAAGGAGGGAGTTGCGAATCTCCTCTGCATTGCTGAGTAATTTTAACTCCTCTTCCAGTTCCTGTGTTTCTCCCTCCTTTAATGATGCCTCTTTTAACCGCTCGTACTGGAAAAGATTAAACTCCTGCTCATTCCTCTCCTTTGCCGCTTTAGACTCCATCTCTGAACAGAGTCTTCTCAGTGAACTGACCTTGTCGTAAACGGTTTTATAGGAGGAGAGCAATGTCTCATTTCCTGCGTAGGCATCCAGAACAGAGAGCTGGAAACCTGAATCAGCCAGCAGAAGCTGCTGATGTTGGGTATGTATGTCTATCAGATTTAATGAAAGCTCTTTTAGTTCGTTAACGGTTGCCGGTTCGTCATTCAGGAATGAGCGTGACTTGCCGGTGGGAGATATTACTCTCCTGAGAATTATATCCTGATCCTGATTATCCTGAAGAGAAAAGATGGCCTCTACCACACAATTTTTTCCTTTATCCCTCAGCACTCCGGGATCTGCTTTGGCACCAAACAGCAGGGATACTGCTCCCATAAGAATGG
>JALNXR010000107.1 GCA_023230265.1 Bacteroidales bacterium
GGAACCCCAAACTGACAGGATCCGAGTGTTACTGCAACAATCAGCAGGAACAACCCCAATTTTGTTTTCATAGTATAGGTTTTTAGTCGGTTTCTTTAAGTTTTTCAGGAGATTTTACTGCTTTGTATATCAGTATCCCCACAACAATTGCAGCAATTCCCAGCAAAATGAGGGAAATCTCTGTATTATATACCTTTACCTTCTCCATAAGCTGATCTTTGGGTACAAAACTATGAAGATAGTACCCGATCGCTGCCAGAATAATGTTCCACAGCGCAGACCCAAGTGCAGTGTAAATCAAAAATGTGCTCATCTTCATCTTTGCCATACCGGCCGGTATGGAGATAAGTTGCCTGATAACAGTTATCAACCTGCCTATAAATGTAGAAACTGCACCGTTTTTGATAAAATAATTCTCGGCCTTCTGAACCTGTTCCGGACTTAGAAGCATCATTCTTCCGAAACGGCTGCCGGCAAGTTTATAAATCAGTGGACGACCAAGATAATATCCAAGATAATAGTTAAAAATTGCTCCGATAAGTGCCCCAAAAGTTCCAAAAAAGACCACAAGAAAAATATTCAGTTCGCCGGCAGCCGCTTTGTATGCAGCTGGGGGAATCACAATCTCAGACGGAAAAGGGATGAATGAGCTCTCTATTGCCATGAGCAGGGTTATTGTCCAGTAATTCAGGTTTTCAAGACACCACTCAATAAAATTTACCGATTCCATCTTCTTATCTGGTTTTTCCTTTTAATATTTTTTTTGTCAGTGCAGGCTCATTTTTAAGATCCGGTAACAGAGTGTAAAGTCTTTTTATCCAAAGCTTGTCATCCTCTGTAAGCATCTCTGTATACAGATTAAAGTTAGCAAATTTTTTAAGATAATATTGTGAGAGAAGATAGTACAGCATAAACTCTTTGTTGCCTGTTTTCCTGTATGCCACCAAAAGCTGATCTTCCAACACTGAGTACTCAACATCAGGAGAGTCTGCAATACTTCTCAAATGGAACAGAGCGTTATAGTAATCTCCCTGCTTCATGTATAGATTTGCAATCCCTGTATTTGCGTCAATATCCTGTGGATCTGTTTCAAGAGCCATTTTGTAATAGAGCCTTGCACTTTCCGGATCATCAATCTTGAGCGAAGCATCTGCGATAGTGATCATTGCGTAAATATTCCCGGGTTCATGTTTTAACAACTCCTTAAATGTCCTGATACCAGTCTCGTATCTAAAAGTGTCAATATAAACAATGGCTTTATTGTAAATTGCAGATGAGTTTTCCGGATTAAGTGCTATGGCATATTCAAAAGCCTCCAGTGCCTTGTCATAGTTTTTGCTTCTGGCATACAGTGTGCCGACATTAAACCAGACATAATCACTAAAGGGATCCTTATCCAGATACCTCAGATAATATTTAAGACTCTCTTCCGGCTTTTCAAGTTTTTCAAGACAAAAGGCTATATCTTCATAAACAGAGAGTTCCTCTTTGTCATAATTGAGAGCAGTGTCAAAATATTCCAGAGCCCTCTCAAATTCATTCTGCTCTATATAATCCTGTCCTGCTGTTATCAACATATCTGGCACAGACTCCCTGCCAAGAGTAAGAGCTCTGTTTATATACTCACCGGCCTGTTGATAATTACCCAGTTTGATCTCCCCTCTCCCCAGCAGAAAAAGAATATCGTAATTACCAGGGTCAAGTGCAAGCCTTGCCGAAAGTATCTCCATCGCTTTCACAGGACTGTTACCTGCAATAAGTACATCAGAGTACCTTATGATTATTTCTGTAGAATAGGGGTATTTTTCATAAGCACTCTCAGCAAGAACAACAACAATCTCATCTTCTGCCTCTTCTGCAAAATATTCCAGCAGATACTCAAACTCCTCTTCCGAAAATGTTAGCGAAGCAAGTGTGCCATTATCAAAAGCATCCCTGCATTCATCAATAAGATGAGACCCCTGGAGATCATCATCCTGGCCATCCGGAAAATATTCGTCCCTCATTATTCAGATTTGATTGTAGTAAGATAGTGTATCACCTGTCTGACATACTCCGCAGGTGAGTTGGAGCGCGATCCCGGGGAAATTACCAGGTCGTAGGGATTCATTTCATGCTGGTATCTGCCGACCTTAAAGGAGGCATTGATACTGTGAGCCAGATAAAATAAAGTATAATTATATGAGGGAGTTAGATCGATAAAAAGATCGGTGGGATCTGTAAGAAACTTTTCAATCATATCACCCTTGGGAGTTTTTAGATAAGAGAGTTCATTTTTTACTAACAGTCTTATGTTGTGATTCATAACAGTCTGAGGAAAGGTGCTTTTCCCAAGATTGACTGATATTCCCGAATAAGGAATTTTCTTATTGAGGGCATAAGTTGTCAGGATTTTAACAGCTTCCAGCACTTCCTCCTCCTCAAAATCAAATATAAAAGAGATGTTCTTCACTTTTGGGAGAGGCATAAACTTTACCTCTCTTATCGACTGAAGTCTCTTAAGATTTCTTCTTCTGAGAGTGTTTTTAAAGAACATCCGGAATAAATAATTTTAAATCAACTGGCAAATTTAACAAAAATCAGACCAATAATAAAATTACTCATTTAAACATTTCTTCTGACAATTAATAGAACTATCTTTGCACTTTATTACGGATTTCTTTTTAAGGAATCCGGCTTTTATTTAATGATTACAATAAAATACTAAAAATGTCAATCAGGATCGGTATAAACGGTTTTGGAAGAATCGGCAAGATGATTTTTAAACTTGCGGTAAACTCTCCGGAAATTGAGGTTGTTCATCTTAATGACCGTATGGACAACAAGATGATGTCTCACCTTCTAAAATATGACAGTGTACATGGCCGTTTTGATGCAGAAATTGATTATGACAATGATTGTCTGATTGTAAACGGAAAAAAAATTACTGTCACTCATTTCCCCTCTCCCTCTGAGATCCCGTGGGATAAAAGCAATGTTGAGACTGTGATAGAATCCAGTGGCAGATTCAAAACCAGGGAGTTACTTCTGGGACACATTAAAAATGGTGCAAAAAAGGTGATTCTTAGTTCTCCATCAGAAGATAAGAGTATTGACAGAACTGTTGTTATGGGAATAAATCATACAGAGATTACACCAACAGACAGGATTGTTTCCAATGCGTCATGCACAACCAACTGCGTTGCAATGATGATAAGAGTTCTGGATGAGGTTTTTGGAATTCAAAAGGCACTGATGAACACTGTCCACCCCTTTACCAACAATCAGAATCTTCAGGACGGATATCACACAGATCCCAGGAGAGCAAGAAGTGCACTAAACAATATCATTCCAACCTCTACAAGCGCTATAGGCGCAATCCATCAAATTTACCCGCATCTGGCTGATTGTTTTGACGGTATAGCAACCCGGGTTCCGGTTGCAGATTGTTCATTTGTGGAGTTGTACGCTCATTTAAAAAGGAAGACCACTGTAAATGAAATCAATAATGCATTCTCCCACTATTCTGAGACAAAACTTAAATCATACCTGGAATATTGCTCCGACCCTATCGTCAGCAGTGATGTAAACAACAATACCAGTTCTGCGATATTTGATGCACTTTCTACAAAAGTAACGGGAGGCGACCTGGTTCAGATACTTGCCTGGTATGACAATGAAACAGGTTACTCTGCCAGAATAGTCGATCTGGTCAATTATCTGTCGGGACTTTAAGATTATCGTAAGTTTCCTGCAGGGTAAGCTGATTATCAGTGATAACCAGCAATTTATCTCTGGGTTGGAGTACTGTGTTCCCTTTTGGAACCATATAAATATCCTCTCTCTTGATCATTATCACAAGAGTTTTCTCAGGGAGGGGAAGGTCCATAAGTTGATTCCCCTTTTGCAGCATGGATTCCTTTATCTCAATCTGGTCAGTGATAGATTTGATATCATCGGCAAATTCAATATCAAAATCTCTGTGTTTGCGCTCCCTCATCCTCTTCTCTGCAAGAGAGAGCCATTTTGCCACCATTGGGATGGATGTTCCCTGTACGAGCAATGAAACCAGGGTACAGATAAAAACGATGTTAAATATAAGATCTGCGTGAGGTACATCCTCTGCGAGTATAATGATTGCAAATATTATCGGAACAGCTCCTCTTAAGCCCACCCATGATACAAAAACTTTATCTCTCACACCCATCCTGCGGAAAGGTAACAGAGAGAGAAAGACAGTGAGTGGACGGGAGATAAATATCATAACAAAACTTATCAGCAGTCCGGGGACAATAAAAGGCAGCAGTTCTCTGGGATTCACAAGCAATCCCAGGGTCAGGAACATCAACAGCTGGCTCATCCAGGCCAACCCGTCAAAAAAGTTTAGAGATGAGCGTTTGTGAACAAATTTTGAATTTCCTATTATCAAACCTCCGATATAGACTGCCAGATAACCGTTGCCTTTAAGGAAATAGGAGAGCGAAAAAATGAATATGCAGGATGTAAAGACCAGGATCGGATATAGAGAATCATTGCCGATATGTATCCTGTTAATAATAAAAACTGTAAGTTTCCCGATTGCAAAGCCAATCACGGCGCCTATAACAAGCTGCAGAACAATAGATAAGATAATGTTTATGTAAGAGGGTATCACATCTGTTTTAATAAAACCTATAAGAGTGATAACAAGAACATAGGCAACAGGATCATTGCTTCCACTCTCCAGCTCCAGCATTGGTCTGAGATTGTTTTTCAGGTTCAGCCCCTTTGAACGAAGTATAGAAAAGACAGATGCCGAGTCGGTTGATGCCATAGTTGAGGCAAGCAGAAGAGAGGAGAGAATTCCTATTCCTGCTGACTCATATGTCATTCCGAATATCCACCAAATCAACAGACCGGTAGTAAGGGCAGTTAAAAAGACTCCTGCTGTTGCCAGGATTATACCCTGATTTACAACAGGTTTTATCTCAATGAACTTGGTATCCATCCCTCCGGAAAAGAGTATTATGCAAAGAGCTACAGTCCCGATTGCCTGGGCTACCTTAATGTTCTCAAATTCAATACCTATTCCATCACTACCAAAGAACATACCCACAGCAAGAAAGAGTAAAAGGGCCGGTATTCCAAATTTTGAGCTTGCCTTACCGGCAAGAATACTAAGAAAAAAAAGCAGAGACAGGACAAGAAGTACAAGTTCGATTTGCAGATTCATTCTGTATGGTTGAGATTAATTTTATTTTTAAAATAACTTCCTCTACAAATATATTAAATCAAATCCATTTTTTTGAGTAAAAGGTTACTGCATTTATTGATAAAAGATAAAAAATAAATATATCTTTGTTTGTCAAAACCATGACCATGAATTTATTTATAAATAATCTTTCCAATAATAACGCGAATAATTACAGCTTCGTGTGGGGAGGTTATTTATAATAGTTTAAATATTAAAGTGTTTTAATCACAGCCTTCCCAAAAAGAAGGCTGTTTTTTTATTCCCTTAAACAGAGTATCTCCTTGAACAAACTATTTATAAATAAAAACAACCATGATTAACAGGCAACTATTAGAGACAGAGAGTTCAATCTCTTATGTAAAGGAGTGTTTCACAAAACATCTTTCTCAAAAACTGAATCTTACAAAGGTATCTTCACCTATTGCACTCCTTGACGGAACAGGGATCAATGATGACCTTAATGGTGTGGAAAAGCCTGTCACGTTCAGGATCAAGGCTTTGGGAGAGATGAAAGCCCAGGTTGTACATTCTCTTGCCAAATGGAAGCGGATAAGACTGATGCAGCTTGGAGTTGAGCCCGGTTCAGGTATTTTAACAGACATGAGAGCTCTAAGACCTGATGAGGATTACACCGATATCCACTCGGTATATGTAGACCAATGGGATTGGGAACAAACAATCAGGGATGGTGAGAGAAATCTGAACAAGCTTAATGAATCTGTATCCTGTGTATATGAGGCCATGAAATGCACAGAACAGGAGGTTTGCAGCCGTTACCCCTCCTACTCTCCCGTTTTGCCGGAGAGGATAACATTTATTCATTCTCAGCAACTCCTTGATCTGTATCCCGATCTCTCTCCAAAATCCAGGGAGAGAGAAGCTGCCAGGAGATACGGTGCAATATTTATTACCGGTATCGGCATGGACCTATCAGACGGCAAGCCACATGACGGCCGGGCCCCGGATTATGATGACTGGAGTTCTGTAAACGATGATGGATATATTGGTCTTAACGGAGATATTATCGTGTGGCATCCTGTCCTTAAGTGTTCACTTGAACTCTCTTCCATGGGAATAAGGGTAAACATGGCCTCTCTTATAAGACAGCTCTCAATAAAAGAGTGCCCGGAAAAGGCATCTTTACAATACCACAGCATGTTACTCAATGGTTTACTTCCCCAAAGCATAGGAGGAGGAATCGGTCAATCAAGATTATGTATGTTCATGCTAAAAAAGAAGCATATAGGCGAAGTGCAGGTTGGAATCTGGTCGGACGAAATTCGTAACAAATTGGGGAACTCCGGGATAGAATTATTATAAAAGTTTCACACATAAATGGTTCGGCGCTTCACCCGGCGAGTGCCACATGCTAAAGTTCCCCACATAAACGGTTATGGATCTTAGCCTAAAAAGTGCTACATTCAAAAGTTTCCCACATCAATGGTTAAGGGTAACAATCGAAAGTCCCACATGCTAAAGTTCCCTACATAAACGGTTATGGATCTTAGCCTAAAAAGTGCTACATTCAAAAGTTTCCCACATCAATGGTTTGGTGCTTCACCCGGGAAGTGCTACATGCAAGCAAATTTTACAACCTGTTGTTGTTAAGTCGTATAGATAATTTTTCAAAAAGTATAGTGTAACCGTTCGTTGAGCCCCGCCTTGTATACAAAAAAAAAGAGATTAAAAAATCTCTTCTTGCGTTATCTCCATTTTGG